>JAAEQP010000880.1 GCA_024231375.1 bacterium
GGGACAGACCCGTCTCGCTACGCTCGCTGGGGTCAGTCCCGCTCTTTCGCTTCTATTCTCGCGGGCGGATCCCACCAGGCGATGGCGTCCGACCCGTCGCCGGTGTGGAACACATGGGCCACCTCCAGGGACTCCAGGTCCACGACATGCACGCCGTCGGTGTGTTCACAGCCGACGAACGCGCGGCGGCCGACCGGGTCCAATGCAAGCCCGATGGCTTGCGAACCGACGGCAATACGCTTCAATTCCTGGCGCGATTCCATGTCGATGGCCACCAATTCACCGTTCTCGGTCCAACTCGACACGTAGGCCCGCGACCCGTCCGGTGCGAAAACCAGGCGCACCGGCATACCCGGGCAGGGGAACGTCTCCACGGCCGTGTGGGACTTGAGGTCAATGCGCGTAATGGTGCCCGCTTCCTGGTTCGCGGCCCAGAGCCACTGGCCGTCCGGGGTGAATGCCATACCCTCGCACCCCGGCCCGCAGGGGACCTTTGTGATCAGATCGCCCGTGGCGCGGTCGATGACCGACACGTCTTCGGTTACGATGTTGGCGGTGTACAGGCGTTTGCCGTCCGCTGACACCAGCACCATGTGCGAGATTTTGCCTTGGGTGGGGATGCCGCGGGTCACCCGGTTGGTGGCCACGTCCACCTCGACGACATACCCGCTCTGGCCCGCCGTGAAGTAGGCGTGTTTGCCGTCGGGCGCCATAGCCGCGCCATGAATCCGCGCGATGGCGCCTGTCGAGACTTGGCAGATGTGTTTGCGCGCGGCGACGTCGATGACAGAGATGGTGTTGCCGGGCGCGGCGTAGTTCGAGGCATACGCGTACCGCCGGTCGGGCGTGAGAATCAGTTCGTGTGGATTGTGCCCGACATCGATGGTGGTCAACACGTCGTAGGTGTCCGGGTCCACGAACGACATGGTGTCTTCGTGTTTGTTCAGCACCAGCAGCAGGGCTTTCTCCGGCATGACGGCGTCTCCTTGCGGCGTGGGGTCTTATTCGCCTTTCTTCAAGGGTAGCAACTCGACCTTGCGGACGTAGATTTCGGCGCCTTCGGACTGGACCTGAATCCGGCCCGCGGACGGCCGCGCGTTGGTGCAGGCGTTTACCTTGACGCCGTTTAGAAAGACGGTGATGGTGTCCTTGTCCGCGATGCACTCGACGCGATTCCATTCGCCCAAGGGTTTCTCTACATCGTCCTTGCCGCGGTATCCCTTGGAATCTTCCCAGTCGGGATCGCGTGCAAACCAGTTGACGCGGCCCGAGTGGACGGTTACTGGATCGCCGTCGGGCTGATAGACGTGGGCGTTAAGGCACTTCTCCTTAGCCACGGGGCATGTGATGGCGTAGTCTTCGCTCCCGTCGCCGACCACGATGAAGTCGCCCGTGCCGCCTTCGATAACCTGGCATTCGATGGAGTTCATCCACACGCCACCGAAGGCGCCGTCTTCACCCACCGAATGCAGCAGAATACCGCTGTCGCGGGCGCGGTCGATGCGGGGCGCGAAGGTCTCGTCGCCCCATTTGAACTCGACTATCAGACGGTAGTCGCGGTATTCGTCGTTGGAGGTGATGCAGCCGTACTCCTCGCCGGAGATACGGATCATGCCGTCCTCCACCGTGAACACCTTCTTGGGATCGGAATCGCGGCCGCGGTCGCGCACAAAGGTGTAGAACCCATCCAAGTCGCGTCCGTTGAAGAGCGCGGTGGGCTCAGTGGGCGAAATGGGCGGTTTGGTCTCGGCGGCCGGGGCCGCGCCGCAGAGAAGAACAAGAGCAACAGTCATGACTACCGGAACTGTCCACGTCATGGGAAATACCTCGCACCGTGTTGGAGGACCGAACGGGAAATCGCCGCGTGCTGCGCGACGCCCGCCCCGACCACGTATGCATTGACTCTAGACCACTTGATTCTTTAGGATCAACCGTAGGGCGGGTGCCGTCCTTGTTGGTGGTAGACTGTGCGGGCGTCTCGCTACGCCGAACGTTGTCAGGAATGGTTCATGCTTCATCTCATTCGTTCAGGAAGGTTGTTGGTCATGCTGTGTTGCGTGGTGTGCCCGCTGGCGTTTGCGGCGGAAGAGGCGGCTGCGCCGGAAGAGGATCCCGCCCCCTTTCCCGGCAAGAAGATCGTGTGGCACGGATTCGACCGGTACGAGTTCAAGGTCAACGAGCGCACCTGCTACATGGTGGTGCCCATGACCGTGGCGGAAGGTAAGCCCTGGATTTGGCGCGCCCGGTTCTTCGGACACCGGCCCGAGGTAGACCTGGCCCTGCTGGAGAAGGGATTCCATGTGGCCTACATGGACGTGGCGAACCTGTTCGGATCGCCCAAGGCCGTGGCCCATTGGAACGTGTTCTACGCCTTCCTCACCACGAAGTACGGGTTCAACCCCAAGCCGGCGCTGGAAGGCATGAGCCGGGGCGGATTGATGGTGTTCAACTGGGGGATCGCCAATCCCGACAAGGTGGCGTGCATCTACGCCGACGCCCCGGTGTGCGATTTCAAGAGCTGGCCCGGCGGCAAGGGCACTGGCGCCGGCAGTCCCGAAGCCTGGGATGTCTGTCTGAAAGCCTACGAGATGACGGACGAACAAGCCGTGGCCTATCCCGGCAATCCCATCGACAACCTCGAACCTCTCGCGAAAGCGAAGGTCCCCCTGTTTCACGTCAGCGGCGACGCCGATACCGTGGTGCCCATGTCTGAGAACACAGCCATCGTCGAAGAGCGGTACAAGGCCCTGGACGCGCCTATCAAGGTCGTCGTGAAGCCGGACATCGCCCACAAACACGGCCTTGACGATCCCACGCCTCTCATCAACTTCGTGCTGAAGTACGCGAAGTAGGGAGTTGGCGGGCGGCGGGCGGCTATCGGCGGAGCGAGGCGAGGCAGGTCCTTCCACGTGTACACATCCCCCCCGCGACATACTGAACAACGTGAAGGATCTCGTTCACCC
>JAAEQP010000881.1 GCA_024231375.1 bacterium
AGGATCTGTACGCGGATGTCACGTTTCCGGAACCGCGTCTGGGCAACCCGGCCATCTTCGAGGACCAACCGGAGTTTCTGAGGACGTCGATGAATCGCGAACGGTATTTCTGGCGGTGGGATACGCCGGAGAAGTACCAGAAGAATATGCGGGCCTACTACCGGCTCATCAGCGGCGTGGACGTCATGGTCGGCCGCGTACTGAAAGAGCTTGAAGCACAGGGCTTGGCCGACAATACGGTCATCATCTACGCAGCCGACAACGGGTACTACATGGCCGACCGCGGGTTTGCGGGCAAGTGGTCGCACTACGAGGAGTCACTGCGGGTTCCGCTGATTGTGTTTGACCCACGGCGTCCGAAGAAGCGGACGGTGGACGCCATGGCGCTCAACATCGACATCCCCGCCACGATTCTCGATTACGCGGACGTGCCGTCGCCGACTCATTACCAAGGCCGGAGCCTGCGGCCGTGTCTGGACGGCCGGCCACCGAAGGACTGGCGCACGGACTTCTTCGCGGAACACCGCATGGTGCACAAGTTGATCCCCAAGTGGGAAGGTGTGCGTGATGAACGCTACGTGTACGCGCGATACGACGAACAGACACCGGCCTACGAGTTTCTTCACGATCTCAAGCGCGACCCGGACCAGTTGACGAACTTCGTCGACGATCCACGGTACAAGGGCGTGCTGGCCCGTATGCGTGTCCGCTGCGACGCGCTACGGGATACCTACGTGGATGCGCAGGAGAGGGCGGCTCAGTAGGGGGCGCGCTCCACAGCCTACGGGGCGGGCGCCTCGGCTGCCGTGGGCACCGGCATGTACTGCACCTCTCCGTTGGCGGCGAGTTTCAGGGTGAGCCAGGGCGGTGCGGGGTCGGTGGGAACGCGGAACACGAGGCGCTGTTCATCGTAGGCGGCCACGGCCACGGTCTGACGGTGGGGCCGGACGCCGGGGTCTCCCCCACTCGGATTCGGCCATGCGATCGGTGGGGCGATGAGATCGACCCAGCCCGCCGCGGGCAGGCTGGACTTGTTGGCCACCGTTGCGACGACTTCAGCCCCGCTCCGTTCGACCGTGACACCAATCGCGGGCACCCTCTGCGTCAGCACGTCCATGTAGGTGCGGCCACCGAGCCTGGTTTGCGCCACAATCCCGTCCTCGCCGGGTCCTCCGTGACTGAGCACAACGACCTGACGCTCCAGGCGCTCACCGGGAGCCAACGCATAGTCGAACTGCATGGGCGCGATGCTCCAACTCTGCGGTCCGGTCAGGGTAACGGTTCCCGCAGCGCGGTCCTGTGTGTCGTTGTTGGCTAGGGTCACACGGATCGAACTGCTGGCCTTAGATAAATCGCCGTCCAGGAGCAGGGTCAAGGAACGGTACCCCATGGGAGGCGCGCCTTCGTTGTTCTGCCAGTAGCGCGTGAAGAGGGGGCGGGGCGCATCGGGAAGCGCATCCAGATCGGGGCTGTCGGCGTTTTGCCGCACTGCGTTCGGGACCGCCGTGAAGGTTTCAATTCCGAAAGGGCTTACATGAGCGGTAATGGCGCCGCCAGACGTGTTGAGGGGCATGCGGTTGAGTTCAAGAAGGTTGCTGCGCGTTGCTCCTCGGGCGGGAACACCGAATCGGAGAGACACCCGTGCGGGGGTGCCATAGGAGTCGTAGCCACGGACCGTCACACCGCCAAGTGCGGGCATGTCCTCGTCCCCCATGGCGTCGATGAGAGGGTATCCCGTGGGTTTGAGGGCCGTGACGATGAAATCCGGGTACGTGGGCGTCACGAAGGATTGAGAAAGAGGCATGGGCCCGGGGTGTGGCGTTGTAACGACCCCCACGAAAGCCTCGTTGAAGGCGTGTCCGGCTCGTGGCACGGCAGCTTCGCGCCAGGTTCCCGAGAATGGATAGAGTGCATACTCGACTTCGAGGGCGCTGGCCCCAGGCGGGGCGGGTGGTCCGCCGGTAGCGCGCGTCCACTGGCTTCCGTGGGCCAGACCCAAGAAGATGACACCGTTGCGTCCTGCATTGCAGACCGTGGCGCCGCGAGTCAGGACGGCGAATCCGGTTGTCGGCGGCGAGGTCGCACGTTGCCCCAGATTGTCCTGGGGCCTGATCCTGAAAACGCCGCCCGACCTGATTGATTCGACAGCCTCGGCGACCACGGCTTCGGCCGCGGCGGGAGTATTGCCCGCGAGAATGAGAGTGGGTATTCGCCCGGTCTCACGTCCCGTGTCGTGGTAGATGTAGGCGGCGCCGCTCTCCGCGAGGCGTTTGTGCAGTTCCGCGCGATCCGTCTCATCCAGCGACGCTACGATGGACTTGCAGAGGGCGTTCTGGTCCGGCATTCCGATGAGAATGCGCATGCTTGCCCCGTATCGAAGCTCGTCGTCAAGAGCGCCAAACTGGGTGGAATCGGTCCATATCACGTCAAGTTTCGGTGGCGTGTCCGATGACACCGTTGCGGGAATGCCACGCATGACGAGGGTATCTTGCAGATCACGCGCGAACCGGGCGTAGAGCGGGTCCGGGCCGTGGACAATCTGGCAGGGCAGCAATGGGATGTGCATGTCAATCCCGGCTTCGATATGGTCGCCGGGCGCCACCGCCATCCACCGCAGAGCAGGCTGCAACGCCGTGCCGGACGGGTTGTCGCCCTGGGCGGTTTGAAGGTTATAGGGGTCTAGACAGGTCCTCCCCACTACCGCGCCAAAGCGTTCGCCGAAGACGGGCGCGCGCCCTTGTCCCCAGATCTCGAAAACAAGGCCCAGGGTACGGCCATCGATGGGCACCCCCTCGAACCGGACGGTGCAATCGATACGCTCAACACCGGGGGAAAGCGAGATGGTGCGGGTTAGCACACCGCCAAGAAGAGGCACCGTGATGTGAAGGCGTTGGGACGTGAGAGACAGGGTTCGTTCGATTTCGGCGGACCCCACGCCGGCGCGGTACCGGGCGTTCGTGGTCCAAAAGTCTTTACCGGAATTGTTGAGTTCCGCGAGTTCTTCCAGAGCAATCACATCGTTCAGAAGCCCACGCGCGTACTCTTCC
>JAAEQP010000882.1 GCA_024231375.1 bacterium
CCACTGCTCGTTTAGTTGGTCGACGGACGAAAACGTGCAATCGAACGCAAGCCATGTGACCTTTCGTCACAACGTCATCAGCGAGGGCCTGAACAGCCCGAAGCACCACAAGGGCGCGCATTCCAAGGGGCTGCTGCTTCGAGGTGTGCACAACACTGACAGCCAGTACGTGTCCATCGTCGGCAACCTGTTCGCGCACAACCACGGGCGGAACCCCCGCGTGGCAAGCGCGTCGCGGGCCGCGGTGATCAACAACGTCACGTACAACGTTTGGTTCGGCCACGAAATTGGTGTCACGGGACGCGCCAAGAATCCGGAGGCCAGGCCCGTCCACATCAGCACGTGGATCGGCAACGTGGTAATCGAAGGGCCGTACGGACGTCGCTTCATCCCCAATTACCGTGGACAGAGGAAGGTGGCCGTGCGCAAACGCATCCCGTCGGACCACACCGTCATCGCACTTACGCTGTTGGACACGGGGGGCGCCATCGGACCGCCTCGCCGCGACGCCTGCCCCCCGGGGAGAGCCTTCATTGACGATCTGAGGGTGGCCTACCGGACCCAAGACGGCGACTACGCCGAGAAGGTCGTTGAGAACCCGCTGAGCGGCAAGTTCACCAAGGTGTTCAGAACCTGGATGGGCGG
>JAAEQP010000883.1 GCA_024231375.1 bacterium
ACCTACGGACATTTGCTGGATTCGCACGGCCCCTATTTCGTCACGGGCGTGGTGCAGGAGGAAGACCACTACTGCTCGGTCATCGTGGATACGATCGAACAGGTGGGCCATACGCCGAAGACGCCTGGTCTGTCGGAGATCACGCCGCCGATACGTTGGCTGTTTGGAGGGCCGGGAGATCGACTCGCGGAAAACACCATAGCCCACGCGGACTGATACGAAACGCGGCCGCGAGCTGGATGCTCGCGGCCGCGGCGTTCAAACAGTACCGGTGTGGCGTCTACTCCTGGGGACGCCGCCACTTCCAGATGGGATCGCGCTGTTCCTGAGGCTTCACGATGGCCCGGAACATGGCGCGCTGGGCGTCGGGCGTCTCAGGAACGGCCTGAAGCTTGTCGTGCTTCGCCTGCTCCCGGATGGTCAATTCAGGCAACTCCTCGCCCAGCACCTTGCAGGTGAGGAAGACCAACAGCTCCGTGTGGATCTTGTTGGCGTCGGTATTGCGGAACAGGGCGCTAATCACGGGGACATCGCCTAGAATCGGCATCTTGTTCACGTTCAGGCTGTCCGTAACCTGGCGCAACCCGCCAATGAAGATGGTCCGTCCATCGTTCGTGCGGACGTTTGTGCTCGCCTCGCGACGCTCCTCAATGGGAATGCCCGTGTTCGGATCGGTCCGCGGCGCTGAACTCTCCTTGGCGGCCAGCTCGACGAGAATGTCGTTGTCGTGGGTGACGCGCGGGGTCACCTCAAGCGATACGCCGACATCCTTGAACGCCGTGCTCGACACGGGCGGTCCCTGGGTGCTTTGCGTAATCTCCTGATACGGGATCTCCGACACGATCTCGATGGTCGCAGGCTTGTTCTCCATGGTCACAACAACAGGATTCGCGAGAATCTCGGCGTTGTTGCTGATAACCTCGGCCGCGATGGTAGCGCGGATATTCACGTCCTCGGTCAGCACACCGACGGTAAGGGCCAAGGCATCGAGGTCGGGGTTATTGACCAGGTTGCCAGCGGTACCCGCCAGGTTGAGCGTCTGCATGTCGCCCACGGGAACGTGGGCGTCCTGGATGAGCTGCCCGGTGTTGTCGACAAAGGTCTCGACATGCCGGGTGTAGTTCTGCAACGCATCCACCAACCAACTGACACCGGTCTGGGACCGGTCGCTCAGTACCGCATCAACAATCATGCTGTCGACGGCGACCTGCTTGACGGGCATGTCAATGGCTTTGACGAGTTCACGGACCTGTTCGATGACAACGGGATAGTCCGTCACGATGAGGTGCCGGCCCCGCTGATCCTGGGAGGCCTTGCCGACTTCCTTGGTCAGCATGCTCTCGACCACGGTAGCAACATCGGCGGGCTCGGCGTAGTTCAGTTTCAGGGCCGCGGTGACCGTGGGCAACACGGGATCGCCGATGTCCAAGTTCATGGCCAGCTTCTCGAAGGTGTCGACCATGGCCTCGGGGCCGGACAGCACGATAATGTTCGTGCTATCGGTCGCGGCAATCGAACTGACGCTGGCGTACGGCGATCCGGCCAGGATGCTGTCAAGAGTGCCTTGGACCTCGCTGGCACGCGCATTCGAAAGGGACACGATCCGGGTCAGGCGGCGTTCCGCCAAGGCGTCTTCGTAAGGTACGATTCTGAAAATCCCGGATTCCTCGACAACGCCCAAGCCATTGAGGCGCAACAGCATTTCGAGGGCATCCCGAAGCGGAACGTTCTTCAGATTGGCGGTTACCGTACCGGTGACTTCGGTACCCGCGATGACATTGATCTGGGCCTTGCTCGCCAGAAGGGCGACCACATTGCTCAGCTCCATTTCACGGAAATCGATGTTGACCAGTTGGTCGAGCGGGTCGCCGCTGGCGGGCATGACGCGCTTGTAAGGCTTCGCCACGGCCGCGGCGGTTTCAGGAGCGGCCTCTTCAGGCTTCACTTCAGGCGCGGGCGCCGTCGCTTCGGCGGGCTTCTCCTCCGCCATTTCCGCCACTTCCGCAACAACCGGCGCATCGGCGGGGGCGCTTCCGTCAGGCACGTACAGAACCAAGCACTCCCCAAGCTTGATCACGTCGTCCGCAAGGTCGTTCCACTGCGAGATGTCGCTCTGCTTCACGCCAAACTTCGTGGAAAGGCGCGACAGGCTGTCGCCTTTCTGGATCTCATACAGAATCTTCTTGGTGTTGGCGGGCTGGCCTTCGTCGGGGGCATCCTGCGCGACGACCGTCACGGGAGACTTCTCTTCGACCGGGGCCGCGATTGGCTCTTCTTTGGGTTCGATGGGTTCAGGGGCCGTCACCTTGGCAGGGGCCTCCTGCTTCTCGACCTTCGGCGCCTCCGCAGGCTTCGCCTCTTCTGCAGGTGCTTCCGCGGCCTCCTCAGGCTTCGCCTCTTCTGCAGGGACCTCGACCTTCTCTTCGGCGGGTTTCTCTGCCGGTTCCTGCTCTACCACCACGGCCTCGGGCTTGGCCTCTTCAACAGGCTTCGCTGCAGGCTTGGGCGTCTCCTCGGCGGGCTTCGCCTCTACCGGCTCTGCTGCGGGCATCGGAGCTTCCGCGACAGGCTTCTCAGCCTCGCTTCCTTCTGCCTTGGCAGGAGTCTCCGCCGCGGGCTTGACTTCCTCGGCGGGCTTCGTCTCAGCCGGTTTCTCGGCTTCGCTGCCTTCGGCCGACGTCTCTTCCTTCTTGTCGTCCGCCTTCTCCTCGGCCGCGGGCTCCACGGTCTGCTCCTGGGCAGCCGCAAACTGGTTGAAGAGCTGCTTCATGCTGGAGGCCATTTCGTCCTTCTGGGCCTCGTCGTTGGGACTGGCGAAGATCGGCAGCATGGTGCTTGAAATGGCGAGGTCGGCCGCCGGCAGAAGAAGCAGGCCGGTGGCGGGATCGGTTGTCACGGCGGATCCCTGGGGCAAACCGGTGACGGGCCGCGCCGCCACGGGCGCAACGGGATCGGCCGGGGCCTGAACCAACTCGTGCATGACGGCCAGTTCGTTGGTAAGGGTCTTCATTTGCTGCTGGGCGGCCTCGAGGGCGGCAACGGCATCGGTGCGCGCGGCCTCAATGAGGTGTTGGCCCGCCTTCGACGTCTGAGCTACGGGCGGCGTGCTCTTGAGCGCCTGTTCGGCCTCGGTCTCGTCGCGAAGGCGGTCGAGTTCGCGCGCCAACTGCCTGAGAGGCGAGGCATCGGAAGAAGCGGGGGTCGCCTCCGAGGCAACCGTCGTGGGAAGATCGGTCAACTGGCCGAGGAACGCGCGTTCCTGCTGCCAGAACTTCTTTTCCACAGCAGCCAGGGCCTCGAAGTCCTCGCCGCGCAGGGCTTCGATCTCGGCCCTCACGATAGCGAATTGCTCTCTGGCCGCGGTTTCGTCGACCACTCGACTGCGGTAGGCAGACAGAAGCTGACCTACGGCCTCGCGCTGCCGATGAATGCGGCTTGCGGCCTTCTCGATGCGGGCGGCTAGGTCGGCGCGGGCTGCCTGGTCGGCAGCGGCGCGGTCCTTGGAGAACGAAGCCATGGCGGTCTCGACGCCAGTCGGGTTGGCGACGGCGGCGGTCCGGAGTTGTGTGTGTAGTTCTCTCTCACGGGCGTCGATGTCGTAGGCGAGCCGTGCGGCCAACTCGCTGAAGCGGCTGTCGGCGGCCTTCAACTGACTCTGCTGGTGGTCGAGTTCGGCCACAAGGGCGCCGCATTCCGCGGCGAACGCTGCGCCGGGAGCGTCGATCTGCGCAACGGGCGTGAGTTGAACGATGACACGGCCACGCTCGCTACGGACGCGGTAGGTACACGCGTCGTCGAGGTCGAGCACGACCCTGGAAACGAACTGAGGTTCGACCGTGAACTGGCTGGAACGGACGGCGCGGACGGGGACATCGCCCTGAAGGTGCAGGGCGCGGCCCGAGTTGAAGTTGACGGTGTTGTAGAGATCGATGACCAGGCGCTGATCGCCGTCGAGCCGGAACGCGTCCACAACGGGCTGACCCTCGACCGTCAGCGTCAGCGACATCATGGCCGGGGTTCCCGTGAGGTCGTAGTCCACCAAGGCGCCGGCACGACCGACGGCGTCCATGAGCATACGATCGGCGCCGGGACGGTCGAGTTGCGTCACCAGCGCGCGAACGAGTTCGCGTTTGCGCTGCGCGGTGGCCATCCCGGGCCCGGAAGAGGATGGATGCCCGGCGACGGGAGCCATCTCCGGCGCGGACGGGGTAGTCCCTTCCGCCCCAACGGGTTGTACGGCCGCTGACAGCAGAATCAGCGCGGCCACTGCGAGGGGTCGGCTAAGTCGCAACATGGCTTATAGCTCCTTGAGCTCGATCGGGATTAACGCCTCGTTCACTCTCATAATCACGCGGTCGGCTTCGATCTTCTCTACGACGACGCCGTTCGGGAAGCTGAATCCCTGCGTAACCACTTCATTGTCGACAACGGCGACGGGATTGACATCGTCATACACGATACCGGACAAGGCCATGGTCCGAACGGCGAGCCGCTCTTCCATGCTGGGTCCGACCTTCTCACCCTCGGGATCGTCGGACACAACCGCGAGAAGGGGTCGTGCCATCGGCCCGACTAGCGGGGCCATGGGATCGCGCGCGGTCCGGTTCTCATCGTAGTTGAACTCCACATCTTGAACGCGGCCAAGGAGTTCGACGGGGTCCACCTCTGCTGTCTTGAATCGCGACGCCGGCGCGGTCACGACACGCGCGGCGGTAGGCGCCGCCGCAGCCGGGCGTGGCGGCGCAGCGCCTCCCCCGGCCTGTTGCGTGGCCAGATCCTGTTGGCTCTTCGCGGCGTTCGCCATGTAGGCATCGTACTCTGGGTCGGGCCCGAACATCTGCCAGTAGAGCAGGCCTCCCGCAGCCACGAACAGGACCACGATGATTGCGATCTTCTTCTTCTGGGCATCCATGGTCAGGCCCCCGGGGTTTCCGTGAGGAACCGGAACGTACTCAATTCAAACGAGGCTTTCGACACACCGTCTTTGGCGGCCTCGATATTCAACTTCGAAACCTTGAGATACCGCTCAAACCGTTCCAATCGATTGATGAACCCGGCGATCTGATGGTAATCGCCATGGACGATGATCTTGTACGGAAGGGTCTCCTTGCGCATCTGGTCGTCGGGCACAGGAGGCAAGGGG
>JAAEQP010000884.1 GCA_024231375.1 bacterium
CAGGCCATTCTGTTCCTGCAGCAAGGCCGAGGGTATAGCGAGCAGGACCTGCCCGAAATCGACGGGGACCACATCTACCTGGCGGGCTATTCGCTCGGCGGTATGGTGGGCCTCTACACGGCCGCCCTGGATGACCGGGTAGCGGGCGTGGCGTCGTTCTGCGGGTTCACGCCGTTGCGAACCGACACGGATGACAAACCCACAGGAGGCACGCGCCGACTCTGGGAATGGCACGCCATCCAACCGCGCCTCGGACTCTACCATGGGCGTGAAGACGCGTTCCCCTATGATTTTGACGAGGTGATTGGCTTGGTGGCGCCACGCCCCTGTCTCATCGTCGCTCCTACGCGCGACCGCGAAGCCGACGCCGACGACGTGAAGGCCTGCGTTGAGGTGGCGGCCAAGGCATGGGACGAGCAGGATAAATTGACGTTCCTCGCACCCGACGACGTCAACCGGTTCCAGAAGGCTCAGCAGGATATGCTGCTGGATTGGCTGGGCTCACTGGAAGAGTGATGTGTGAAGCCTTGATTCGTGAAGCCTTTGGTGACGATGCCGATGCGGTGGAAATGTTCTGGCGGCAGGGAGCGGACCACCACTTGACGGCCCTCGTCGAACACCAGGACTGGCCGAGGGAAGCATACGCCCTTGACTTGGCCTGCGCCGGAGGACGAAACGCCGGGTTGTTGGCACGCCGCGGGTTCTGCGTCGCCGCGGTGGACCTCGACACCGCGCGGGTGCGCCTTACGCGTCACCGGTTGAATACTGCCGGTTCGGGGCGCAACGTCTGCCTGCGCGGCACGATGCTGGCTCTACCCTTTGAGGATTCAACGTTTGACCTCGCCGTAGCGATCGGGGCGTACACG
The DNA here is from genome assembly GCA_024231375.1 of bacterium. Next base: position 867 of record JAAEQP010000884.1, read on the forward strand.
CAGGTGGGGTCGGATTCGGAATTTGCGACGGCCTTGGCTGAGAACGTGCGGGTGCTGAAGCCGGGCGGCACGCTACTGGCCAAACTGACGTACTTCTTCCCCACTCCGGATGAACGCGCGCTTGAACCCGGCTGCACCTTCACCTACACCACGCCGGAAGGTCCCGCGTGCATGCCCACGAAGGAACAATGGTTCGACTGTTGCCAGGCCATCGGGCTCACGCCCCTTGCCCCGGCTGAGGTGCGCCTTGGAGGCGAACAGAACGAGCGGACGTCTATTGTGGGACTGTTTCGCCGGTCCTGAAGTCGAGCCACTTGTGCAGAAACGCGAATGTCCCCACCCCGTGAATGGCATGGGGACCCTTGAACCACTCGATTTCCGCGCGGTCGCCCATGTCGAACAGATCGTAGATGCGGCGTGTGCGGGCAAACTCGTACCCCACCCATTCATCGGGCGCTACGCCGTCGAAGTGCCCCCGCTCGACCATGAAGGGCCTCGGGCAGATGAGCCCGCTCATCTCGGCGTAGTTGAACGTGTTGCCGAGGTCATACTCGAACATCTCGTACTCGCCGTGGAAGAGATAGCTGTACAGATACCGCGTTGATGCGGTCTTCCAGATCCATTCGTTGAAATCGCCGCTGCAGATCGACAGGCAGTACCCGTCGAGCAGGGCCGGGACCCGCATGGCGGTCTTGCCTCCGTAGCTGATGCCGTAGAATGCGATGCGGTCGGCGTCGACGAAGGGCTGTTGCTCCAGCCACTCCAGCGTGCGTTCGTGTTGCCGCACGATGACAGCAAACAGCGATTTCTTCAGCGGGTTGGCCTTACGCTGCAACACGCGGAAGGCGTCGCCGCCCGTATAGGGGTTCTGTGGCGCGTACACAATGAAGCCGCGTTCCGCCAAGCGGCAGCCGTACCGGTTGTAGGCGGGGAAATCACCGTTTGGGTCGGCAGGCTTCTCCGGATGGCCCTCAAGCCCATGTTGGCAGACCACGACCGGACGGCGTTCGCCTTCGGTCAAGTCTTTGGGGACAAGCAGGATGCCCGAAGCGAATACGCCTTCGTACACATCCAGGACCACACGGTAGCCCCGGTACTTCGGTTCGTCGTACAGCAGGCAGGTCCGCGCACTGGGCGGCTGCGTGGCCGGCGGGAAACGTCCGATGACCTCGTCCCACAGGTAGTCGCGGTACCATTGCGTGGTCTTGCCCCACGTATCGAGTGATTCCGCGTCGGCTTTCGCCCAGAACTCCTTGCGCCGCACGGGCGATTCGTGTAGTAGGAACTGAGTGTGCGCCACCAGTTCGTCGAGTTGCCGCTTCATGCGCGCGTCGGTGTCGGGGAGTTCTTTGATGGGTCGCGGCGCGGCCGTCTGCTTCGGGCCCGCAAAGAATCCCAGGGCCTCGCCGAATAGCGCGATGGCGTCATTGGATCCCGGGAGGCCGTCGTTGGGCTCCAC
>JAAEQP010000885.1 GCA_024231375.1 bacterium
ACGGATCTGTTGGACTTGCTCATTAGCCGGAGCGGGACGGTCTCCTCTTATAGGAACAATGGCAGCAACGTGTATTCACAGGAACCGGGTCCTGGCTCGGGCAGCGTGGAACTCGGTAATGCCACCGGGGACTACGACAGGGACGGGGCAACCGACCTCTTCTTGGTGGGCACGGGCATGAGTCTCTTGTATGCCGGAGATGGGGTGGGCGGCTTCACGTGGGTGGACACGTCTGGTCTTAGCGCTGCAACCGGGAAGGACGTGGCTTGGGCGGATGTGGACAATGACGGCGACCTGGACCTGCTCGTGGTGGGTCTTGGCGCGAACGCGCTGTACCTAAACAACACCATCGCCCCGTCCGGGCCGGATCCGTTTGACCTGGCTGTGGGCTCATGGCCGGGTGATATGGCCGTTAGCGAGTCGGTAGTATTCGCGGATGTGGACTTGGATGGGGACGTGGATGGCTATGTGGCAAACCAGGTTGCCGCGAATGTCGTTTACTTGAATGATCCCCTTGGAGCCTTCAGCAGTGGAGAAACGCATCTTTCGGGTGTGGACAGTTATGGCGCGGTCTTCGGGGACTTTGACAACGATGGCTATCCCGACCTCTATGTGGCGAATGACGGGAACGATTCCTTCTTCCTAAACGACGGAACGGGCGCGTTTGGCAGTGATGAGGCGGCGGGCGCGGGCATCACAAACGCCGTATCGAGCCGAAGTTGCCAGGCTTTGGACTATGATAATGACGGCTGGCTCGATGTTTTCGTGTCGAACAACGGGACGGAGAATGTGCTGTATCGTAACGATGGCGATGTGGATGGGGATGGTTGGGACGGGACCTTTTCTACTGTCCCGAATTCGTCTGTTGTGCCCGAAACCGTGGTGAGCGGTACAGGTGGTTCCACCACCGGCGCGGGGATGGGCGCGGCCGTGGGCGACATCGACAATGATGGCGATGTGGACATCTGGCAGGTGAATACGGATTACCAGCCGGCGGCCTTGTTCCGGAACAATCTCATCAGTCCGCTGGATGACCGGCAGAACACTCCCGGGCGGAACTGGCTCGAGGTCCGGCTCACGGGTACGGATTCGAACACGTCGGCCATTGGTGCGCGCGTTGAGCTCTGGCGCAATGGCGCGGTGTGGCAGACGCGTGAGGTGAGCGGCGGCTCGGGTTGGCGTTCGCAGAATAGCCCGGTACAACATTTCGGCTTGGGCGATGACGAATTCGCCGAGGAAGTGCTCGTTTACTGGCCTTCGGGCAATGTCACGCAGCGTACTTGGGTGGCGGCGAATGAGATTCTGGCGATCACGGAAGCACAGGAGATCACCGCGATTCAGTTGGTCCCGGGCCGTGAGACGGTCGCGCCGGGGGACACGGTGCAGTTCACCGCCGAAGGCATCTATACGAACGGCGATACGATTGCGCTGGTGGCCTCCGAGTTGTTCTGGGAGGTGGCCGATACGGGGACAGCGTATGTCGATGCCTCGGGCACGGTGCTGGGCATCGCGGAAGGCACGACGTATCTGACGGCGCAGCAGGACGGGTTGGTGAGCTACCCGGCGGAGGTTATTGTTGCCGAACACAGGGCCATCGCGTTGGTCGTGTCGCCTGATTCGACGAGGGTGGTGCCTGGGGAATCGATCCAGTACACGGCGACCGCTTTCTATGCGGGTGGGCCGAGCGCCGAGGTCATTGATGGCGTCACGTGGTACACCAGCGCGCCAAGCGTGGCGAGTATTGGCTACGGCGGTGTGGCCCAAGCCCACGCCGAAGGTACCGTCACCATCGAGGCGGAATACCGCGGCGTGCTGTCAGACGAAGTGGAACTGATTGTGACAGACCTGCCAACGTCCTTGTTATTGGCACCGGAGGAGGAAGTACGGCTCTACCGTGAATCGGGCGGCCAGGCGAATCCGTTCACGGTGACACGAACCATCGACAATCCGGATGGCGAAGCCGACACCGAGGATGACGTCACCGATGTAGCGCTCTTGGTGCCGGACGATCCCTTTGCGGTGTGGATGGGCCCGGACAGGCAACTTTGGACGGCGCGGAATGACGCTGCGAATCTGCACGCGGCCTTCGGCGGCGCGGAATCGAACGAGGTAACGGTGCAAGTGCGTGACCACG
>JAAEQP010000886.1 GCA_024231375.1 bacterium
GTGGGGCCACCGTTTAATTGCAGCCCGCACCTGGGCGCGCAGTTACCGCCGCCGATGGCAGCGACGGAGAATATACCGTCGGCGTTGCAATAGGCGATCGCGTGGTCGTCGGGCTCCGGCTCCTGCAGCTGCGGCCAGTTGGTGCCGACGTAGCTGTCATTACAATGGGGCGTCGACCCGCCCTTGGCCACGACCTTGGGAATACAGACATGGTCGTCATCGCAATAGTCCGGCGTATCATCGTCATCATAATCTTCTTTGGGCGCCTTGGAGACAGTGTCGGAATAGGGGAACTGCTCGGGCACGCAGGTGCCGACCAGCGGTCCATCGAAGGTGCCGTCCAAGCTGCAACATTCATCGTACATATTGGCTGAAGCGGTAGTGGTTGGAACATCACCATTGAGCCGACATGTCCCGAGATCTTCGCCGGTTGCCGGACTAAAGCACGGTGTACAGAGCTCGCCCGCGCCGCAGGTTCCTTGCTCCAGTATCACGAACTCATCAGTAGAGCCGTCGCCATCTGCGTCGTAGTTGTATCGAGCTTTCATTTGCGTCGCGGGGACGCATTCCGGGAGGCAGCGGCCCTCGAAGTTTTCATACGGAGGTGTGCCGTCGTCGTCGGGGAAGACGATGCACGTCGCGGGGATCCCGCCGCCGTTGCAGATGCCGCAGCCAGTAACCGACGTCCCGACGCAATCTCCGGAGGCGTTGCACTGATCTTCGGTGCAGGCGTCGCCGTCGATGCACGGATTGAGATAAGGTGTTTTCGCATTGTTCGAAGGATAATCGCAGATCGCGCCGTCCTGCCCCTCTATACATCTGTCGTAACACATCGAGTCGTTGCCGCAGGGGCTGCCTGAGCCGATGCAGTCGCCGGTTGTATTACATGTATCTGTGGCTGTGCAGTAGAGCCCATCGTCGCAGGTGTCGCCGTTGGCGTTGTAATTGCAGTCAGGTGCGGATGCGCCTTCGTGACAGGTCGTGGACTCACATTCCCCTGTTGCACCGGCGCATGGGTTTACCGAGCCAATACATCCGCCGGCCGTGTTACACGTATCTGTGGTTGTGCAGTAGAGGCCATCGTCGCAGGCGTCGCCGTTCGCATTATGGTTGCAGTCAGGTGCGGATGCGCCTTCGTGGCAAGTCGTGGACTCACATTCCCCTGTTGCGCTGGCACATGGGTTTACAGAGCCAATACATCCGCCGGCCGTGTTACACGTATCTGTGGTTGTGCAGTAGAGCCCATCGTCGCAGGCGTCGCCGTTCGCAGTATAGTTGCAGTCAGGTGCGGAGGCGCCTTCGTGGCAAGCCGTGGACTCACATGCCCCTGTGGCGCCGGCGCATGGGAGTCCCCACGCAATACA
>JAAEQP010000887.1 GCA_024231375.1 bacterium
CAATCCGGTCCTGCACCATTTGCGCACCGATGGCCAAGTGTCCAAGGAGTTTACCTTCGTCGGTGTACTCCACGAACAGGCCCTGGGTCAATTCCACCAACTTGCCGCAGTCATGCAGAAGAATGGCCGTAAGCAACAGGTCGAGATCCACGTTGGGGTACACCTCGGCCGTGGCTTGGGCAAGTTTCGCCATTTCGTAGCAATGAAGGACCAGACCGCCGTGGTTGGCGTGATGCCATTTCTTGCCGGCCGCGGCCGCCTTGAACCGGTCCACGAACACCTCGTCTTCCAGAAACGACGTCACCAGTTTGGACAACCATTCGTTGCTGACCGAGTCCAGCATCCCGCAAAACTGGTCGAAGGTGTTGGTTGCGTCCTCGGGTACGAACACGAGTCCGTCGATGGAATACTCGTCCTCGCGGAGGGGCAGCACCTGTTCCACCCGCACCTGGAGCCGGTCCTGGTAGCTTGTGATGTTGCCGCGCACGTTCACCACATCGCCCAGTTCGAACTGGCGCGCCACGGCGACGGCGTTGGTCCACAGAATGCCGCCAATCTCCCCGGTGCGGTCTTTGAAGACCATACCCAGGAACTTGCCGCCTTTCTGTTGCTCGCGGAGATCCTTGCGAATCGCTACGAAATAGTCGTCCACATAATCGCCCTCTTGGAGGGCCTCAACGTATTGGCGTTTTCCTCGTGTAGTCATGAACGCAAGACTAGCCTTTTGCGGGCACCCCTTGCAAATGGTTTTCCGCCTGACTAAGGTAGACGCTTCCAGGATTCGAGTCAGCATCCGGCCACGAGCCGAGGGAGAGGGTCCACGTCATGGGTACACCCAATGCCGTCATGTTAGTCACGCGTGAGATGGAATCCGCCTGTTTCGCGGAAGCCGATATCGAGCGTATCGCGGCCGTCACGAACCTGCGCCGCGCCACGCGCGACGAGATGACCGAGGAAACCCAGGTTGAAGACATGGCGGGTGCGGACATCATCCTGACGGGGTGGGGGACGTTGGCCGTCTCAGACGCCATGCTCGATGCCGCGCCGGCGTTGAAGCTGATGTGCCATAGCGCGGGGTCCATCAAGCACTTGGTGTC
>JAAEQP010000888.1 GCA_024231375.1 bacterium
GTACTTCTTGCGGACGTCCAAACGCCCGGGGCTGCGGTTGGAGGACACGACGAAGAAGGGAACGTCGTACATCCATGATCCGCCGCGCATGACGCGGCGTTCGCCGGTCTTGGGACCGCGTGGATTTTTGTGTGCGCTCCGCTTGTAGTGGCCGCGATCGTAGAAATCCCACACCCATTCCCAGGCGTTTCCGGCCATGTCGTAGGCGCCGTACGGGCTGACATTTTGAGGGAAAGATCCCACCGGCGCGGTCGCGGCGAAGCCGTCTTCAGCGCGGTGCATGTTCACCCAATCGAGCCGCCACTCATCGCCCCAGGGATACCTTCGCTCATCGGTTCCCCGTGCCGCCTTCTCCCACTCGGCTTCCGTGGGCAGCCGTTTGCCCGCGAATTCGCAGTAGTCCACGCCGTCGTTCCAACCCACCCCGACGACCGGTTGCTTCGGCGAGTTCAGATCCTTTTTGGCCCACGCGGTTTGTCGTTTGCACTTCTTCGCCTCGACACAGCGTGCATACTGTTCGTTGGTGGTTTCGTATTTATCGATATAGAAAGCGTCCAAATCCACGACATGCCGCGGCTCCTCGTCCGCTTCGCCCCACTCGCTGCCCATGATGAATGTACCCGCAGGGACGTAGACCATGCCGGGAACATCCACTGGCCCTCGTGCTGGCGTCGCGTGATGTGCGCTTTCCAAACGCAGGCGTTCTGCTGGATGGAACTCAATAAGATGTCTCGCGTGTCGGCGTGCCACAGAATCCCAAATCTTTCTGGAGCACATGCACACCCGTTCGAAGTGCCCGAATGGCATACGCGTTTTCACATCGACTTGGTGAA
>JAAEQP010000889.1 GCA_024231375.1 bacterium
ATGAGCTGTTCGCCCAGGAACGTCAGATACGGATTCCCCGCGGCCACGTCACTCGGCGGCCAGAAATAGAGCACGCCCGCGTCCCGGTCGAGATACCACTCGCCGGGACTGTCGAGTTCTTCAAGTACGTTGAAGGCAAAGTAACGGCGCGCCGTCCGTCCACCGATGCCATAACTGTGCGCCTTCGCCAAGGTGATTTGCTGCGTCGCCGTATCGATGGACTTGATGCGCAAGCTCACGTCGTACCAGTCGTGGCACCAATAGCCCATCAGGTACACGCCCTTCGCGTTCGCCCATCGCGCGGGACGGTCGCCGTCGTATTCGAACACGCCGCCCTTGTCGCTCTTCTGCGATTTCTCTCCCGCATCGACCACCTTCTTGATCGTCACAAATCCGTCATTCGGCCACCGCGCCAGCGTCATGGGCCGGTTGTCGAAGAACAGTTCCGCCATGCTCGCGCTGCCCCGGAACCCCGTCGGCAAGTCCTTCAGAATTCCCTTCGCATGCTCCGGAATCGCCGCCTGCAACACCCTATCCTTCGCCCCATCGTCCATACGCGCCAACACGGCCTCATCCGTCACCGGCGCGAACTCCGTCAACGGCAACCCGCCCGAAAGCACAACCGCCTCTCCCCCACGCGCGCGATAGACCACGGGCGCCCGTTCCGTTCCCGAATCCTCTCCCGTCAACACGAACGCCTTGTCCAGACGATAGACCCCGCCTCGCAGTTCCACGACGACACCGTCCGCCGGCAACGTCCCCGCCGCTTTCATCGCCCGCACCGCGTCCCGCGTGGCCTCCAGCGACGCCAACGGCTGCTCCACTGTGCCCGGGTGACCGTCATCCCCATCGGGCGCCACATACACCACCTGCACACCCACCGCGCTCCCGC
>JAAEQP010000890.1 GCA_024231375.1 bacterium
GCACACGCGAAAGTCGAGGACGTGTCCATCTGGGGCGCCGCCAGGGTGGGGCGGATAGTGCTGCGCGATCTCCCGGGAGACACGAACCGGGCACCCTTCCTAACCGTCGAAGGGCTGGAGCTGGGGTACGACCTGCGGCCCAAAACCCGCCGCTATGTGCCGCTGCTGACAGTGGATCGGCTGAGTATCGACGCCATCGTGGACGAGACGCAGGGAGAGGCAGGCAGTCGCGCTCCGTGCAACTTCGATTTTCTGCTCGATATCCTTGAGGCGCCATCGGGTGGCAGCGACCCCACGCCCTACTTGCCGGAAACGGTGGCCGTGCGCAACATGGCGTTCCATGCCCGCACGCCTTTCTGGTCCGTCCGAGCGTCCTTCGAACCGTTCTTGACGCTGTGGATTCGCGGCATGACGGACATGGAACTCGATCTCCGTGGATTTGGCGTGCGCCTGGAAGGCTCTGTGGCCGGCCTCAACCTTCCGTTCGAGGGCGATATCGC
>JAAEQP010000891.1 GCA_024231375.1 bacterium
GGCGGTGACGCGCAACATGTGGTCATTCCCGCCGAAGTGATGGAAATGAACTGCCTGCTTCCCTACGCGGGCGACGCGTTCTTCAAGGCGTCGCTGTCGGAGCCGGTTTCGTGCATCATTGGCGCCTACAACACCTCGTACCACTTCAAGCAGGGCGAGTATGTACACAGCATGGGCATCGTCGAAGGCGGAAACACGGCCATCCTGGCCGGTGCGGGTCCCATGGGCCTGGGCGCTATCGATTACGCGGTACATGGTCCACGCAAACCAGGGCTCCTGGTGGTGACCGACATCGACCAGACGCGCCTGGATCGTGCCGCATCGATCTTCACGCCCGAAGAGGCCAAGGCCAACGGCGTCGACCTGCGCTACGTGAACACGGGCGTTGGCAATGCGGTGCAGGACCTGTCCGACATGACCGATGGCAAGCTGTTTGACGACGTGTTTGTGTACGCGCCGGTGACGCCGCTTATCGAGCAGGCCGGGAAGCTGCTCGGGTTCAACGGTTGCCTCAACTTCTTCGCCGGCCCCTCAAACACCGATTTCATGGCAGCGGTGAACTTCTATGACGTCCACTACAGCGGGCATCACATCGTGGGTTCGTCCGGCGGCAACACGGACGACATGGTTGAAGCGCTGGACCTCATGTCCAAGGGCGCGCTGAATCCGGCGGTCATGATTACCCATGTGGGCGGTCTGGACTGCGCAGCCGAGACCATCCTCGACCTGCCGAACATTCCGGGAGGCAAGAAGCTGGTGTACACCCACCTGTCCATGCCGTTGGTGGCGCTCGAAGACTTCGAAGCGCTGGGCAAGGACGATCCGCTGTACGCCAAGCTGGCGGAGATCACGGCAGCGAACAACGGCCTGTGGTCGGTGGAAGCCGAGCAGTACCTCATGGACAACGGCAAGCGGATGGCCGGGGCGTAGGAACGGCGGCGCTGCGGGACTTCCTCAACAGCCCCTCCGCGCAGCCGTTGAAGAAGTCATATGCACACGAAAACAGAAGCGACAAACGGGGACTGCCAAGCTCTTGCGTCCCATTATTGCCCTTCTCAGGGCAACAATGGGTGGCTGTCCCCAGGTTATCGCGGACTACGCGTGAGAGACTGAGACTTCCTCAACAGCCCCTCAGCGGGGCTGTTGA
>JAAEQP010000892.1 GCA_024231375.1 bacterium
GGCCGTGCGCGCTGTCGTGCGAACAGCGATCTATCACGGCATGGAGGTGTTTGGCGTGGACCGGGGTTACCAAGGCCTGATCGACGGGAAGATCACGTCCATGGGGGCTCGTTCCGTGGGAGGCATCATCAATCGTGGGGGGACCATCCTCCGTTCCGCGCGGTGCAAGGCGTTCTATGAACCGGAAGGGCGTACGCTGGCAGCGGCGCAACTCAAGAAGCACGAAATCGAAGGCTTGGTGGTCATCGGCGGAGATGGCTCGTACAGGGGGGCCACGGCCCTGTATGAAGAGCACGGCATTCGGTGCATCGGACTTCCGGGAACGATCGACAACGACATCGGCGGCACGGATTTTACTATCGGATACGATACGGCCTTGAATATCGCCATGGAGGCCATCGACCGGATTCGCGACACGGCCGAGTCCCACGACCGCCTTTTCTTCATTGAGGTGATGGGACGCCACAGCGGCTATCTCGCCATGATGAGCGGGATCGCCGGCGGCGCCGAGGAGGTTCTCGTCCCCGAAACCCCGAGCGACATCAAGCTTCTCATCGAACACCTTCAGAAGGTGCGTGCCAAAGGCAAGGCTTCGGCCATCGTCGTCGTCGCCGAGGGAGATGATGCGGGCAATGCCATCGACATCGCCAAGGAAGTGGGCGAGATCTCTGATTTCAAGGATTGCCGGGTTGTCGTGATCGGCCACCTGCAACGGGGCGGGACGCCGACGGCCTTCGACCGTATCCTGGCAAGCCGGATGGGGCTGCGCGCGGTGGAGGCCCTGATGGAGGGTGAGACCGGCAAGATGGTGGGCGTTAGCGCAAACCACGTTGTACTGCGGCCGCTCTCGGAAGCGTGGGAGTGCCGCACGCAGTTCGACCCGTCGTTCCTGCGGGTTGCCCACATTCTCGCCACGTAGCCGGCGCAAGGTAGCCCGCGGTCGCCGAACGCGGGTCTCGTGAGGACTTTTTTGCGGCGCTCAAGGCTTCGAGGCCGTCGCGAGGCCCGGCAGGACGTACACCCGGCCTCGGCGAAGCCGGGCTACTGACAGGTCGCCGGGCTGGTGGTAGCGAGGGAGTGAGATAACAGCATGATTCCCGTTTGCCTGGTCACCGGTTTTCTCGGGAGCGGGAAGACCACATTTCTCAAGCGGATTGTGGCGCGGAACCGCGAGCGCAGGCTTGTTTATCTGGTGAACGAATTCTCGCCACAGGACGTAGACGGGCATGTCCTCGGCGCTGACACGGACGACTTGGTGGCCTTGCCGGGCGGCAGCATCTTCTGCACGTGTCTCGTCTCGGAATTCATCGCTACACTGAAGGGCCTTCCTGATCGGTTCGCCTCCACCGAGGCGCCGATTGACGGATTGGTCATCGAGGCGAGCGGCGTCGCGAATCCCAAGGTGGTGGAGCGGATGCTGCGGGAGACGGAGCTTGACCGGGTGTATCACCTGGCGTCGGTCGTGTGCGTTGCGGACCCGAGCACGTTCCCGAAGCTTGTCCAGGCGCTCCCCAACACGGCCGCGCAGGTCGAATCCAGCGATGTGGTCATTCTCAACAAGACGGACCTCTTCGGCGAAGACCTGATCGGTCAGACGGAAGACGAACTGCGCCGGATTCGGCCCGACGTGACCATTCACCGCGCTATCCATTGCGACGTGGAAGTGGACCTGTTTAGCGAACGAAGCCCGCGGGGAATCGATGGGGAGTACGCCGCATGCGCCGATCCGAACTTCGCTCGTTTCAGCGTTCGCTTCACGGGTGATGTCGCCCTGGAAGCGCTTCGACGCGCGGTTGAGGAAGCCGGTGAAATCGTGTATCGCCTCAAGGGGTTCGTGACGGTGAACGGAGCGAACGTCCACATCGACTACACGCCGGCAGGCGTTAACACAGAGATGGTGGAGACGTGTTCGTCGCCGCCGGGGCTCACGGTCATCGTCCGTGGCGACGCCTACGAACAAGGGCGGCAACTCGTTGAGAATCTGAAGAATGCGCAAACCGGAGAATCGCCTGATGCCTCCCTCTAGACCGAACATCGTGTGTTTCGTAACGGACCAGCACCGTGCCGACCACTTGGGCTGTTACGGCAATCCGGATGTCCAAACCCCCAACATCGATCGGCTGGCCGCGGAAGGAGTGCGCTTCGACGAGTCCTACGTGGCCAATCCCGTGTGCATGCCGAACCGGGCCTCACTCTTCACGGGGCGCTACCCCAAGGCTCACGGCCTGCGGGAAAACGGAATCGCCTTGTCTCGAAATGAGGAGGTACTGCCTGAGCTACTTCGACTGTCGGGCTACCAGACGGCCTCTTTCGGCAAGATCCACCTGACGCCCTTCGGCCTTGATGTGGAGGGCTCCCTGGAACCATGGGAGTCGTACGAGACTGGGCAGTATTGGGCTGAGCATTCGGACATTCCCCGGCCCTACTACGGGTTCGAGGAACTCTACCTGGTTGGCGGACACGGCAGTTACACGTTCGGCCACTACAAACAGGAATTGGAGCGTGAGTTCCCCGGCATGCATGAGAAGCTTCAGGTTCAGCACGCGCTACGAAAGCCAACGGGCGCGCGGGATTCGTGGAAAGCGTCGATTCCCGAGGAATTGCACTACAACACCCTCATTGCCGACAAGACCATGGAGTTTCTCAATGCGCGCGACGAAGAGCGCCCCTTCTTCCTCTGGTGTTCGTTTCCTGACCCCCATCATCCGTTTTCGCCGCCGGCCCCCTATTGCGACCAGTACGATCCTGCGGACATCGCATTCAAGCCTGTCCATCGCCCGGACGAGTTGGACCGTCTTCCTCCCTATGTCCGCGAATGCCGCGAAGGGCGCCTTAACACGGGGGGCCTTGCGGGGGATGTGAGGGAGGTGACAGACGACCACTACCGCGAAATCGTCGCTCACACCTACGGCATGTTGTCGATGGTCGACCACAATGTGGGACGCGTTGTGAAGACGCTTGAGGACCTGTCTCTGATGGAGGACACGATTATCGTGTTCCTGAGCGACCAC
>JAAEQP010000893.1 GCA_024231375.1 bacterium
GCGCTAGTTCCCGCAAGCCCTCCGCGACGGCACCGGCGTCGCCACGACCGACAAGAAGGGCGGCGTCGCCCGCGACTTCGGGGAGGGCGCTCGCGGTGGACGAGAGCCCAGGTGTTCCGCAGGCCATAGCCTCGACGACGGGAATGCCGAATCCTTCGTACAGGCTGGGATACGCGAAGGCATCGGCGGCGGTGAGCAAGGCGGGCAGGTCGGCATCATCGACAAAGCCGCAACGGTGGATGCGGTCCGTGTGGCCGCATTCCGACAGGGCCCTGTCGACGGCCGCCGTCTTCCATCCAATGCGCCCGGCGAGAACCAGGTCAAAGGGGCAGTCTGCCGCGATGTTCGACCATGCCTCTATCAGACGCGGCAGGTTTTTGCGGGGCTCGTGGGTGCCCACGTAGAGGAAGAAGCGCTCGGGCGTCGCGTACTTGGCTCGTACCTTTGACACGGCGTCGGGGTCGCACGGACTGAACTCATCTGCGACCCCGTTGGGAATCACGTCGATGCGATCCCGGGAGATGCCGAGCAGTTCCACAGTCTCGTTCGCCGTGAATTCGGAAACGGCGATCACACGGGCGGCCTTCCGAACGCTCCGGGATGCCGCGAACCGGTAGTAGAGCGCCCGGTCCGCCCGAAACCACTCCGGATGCCGCAGGAAACTCACATCGTGCAGGGTCACGATCTGCGGAAGCCGACCGGACACCGCACCGATGTTGGCCGTGTAGTGGATGAGGTCCGCGCCCAGTTGCGCCGCGTCGCGGGCACTCACGAACTGGTCGTAGCGTATCCGGCTGAGGATGCCGGGCAGGTGACGCGGCGTGACGCGTTCCTCGTCGGCCCCGGGTGGCAGCGGCACGTTGTCGGGCCAGACGACACGTAGGTCGGGGGCGTCGGGCGAGGCAAGCAAGGCCTTCACAAGCTGCTGCGTATGCACTCCCGTGCCGCTGCGGTTGCCCGCTTGCATGGCGCTGATGAGGACCCTCATCCAGCCACCCTCCGGTACACGTCCATCGTTTGTTCCGCCGCCCGTAGCCAAGTGAACTCCAGCGCCCGTGCCCTGCCACGCTCGCGCAGGGCGTCGGCCAGCGAGTCCTCGGTGAGCACGCGGCGCAGGGCATTGGCAAGACCAGCGGCATCATCGGCGTCGTGCATCAGGGCCGCATCGCCGACCACCTCGGGAATGGACGAGTTGTTGGCGGCCACGACCGGGCACCCGCAGGTCATGGCTTCGAGCAACGGCAGACCGAACCCTTCGTAGTGGGACGGGAGCGCGAGTACGTCCGCGCCCGAATAGAAGAGCGGCAAGTCTTCGGCAGGTACGTAGCCCGGTCGAACGATGCGATCACGGCATCCGCCGGTTTCAATGGCGCGCAGGATGGGTTCTGTGTTCCATCCCAGCCCGCCAACAAGGACCAGTTGATGAGGCAATTCCTTCGCCAGCTTCGCGAATGCCTCCACCAGCGTGGGGATGTTCTTGCGCGGTTCGAGGGTGCCAACGAACAGAATGTAGGGACTGTCGATTCCGTATTGTTCACGCAGACGATCCCTTGCTTCGGACGGTTCGACGGCTGCCACGCTGTCATCCACTGCCCCGTAGACCACGGACACCCGATCCTCGGGCACGTCCAGCAGACGAACAATGTCCTTCTTCGTTTGCTCGGAACACGCCACCACCGCATCGGCCCGGCGCGCGAAGCGGCGCACAAGCCGCGAGAAAGGGCCCACGATCTTCGGGCTGGCGAGTTCCGGTCGGGCGAGGAACGCCAGGTCGTAGATCGTCAGGACCGTGCGCGCGTGTTTGCATGGAGGAAGATAGTAGTTCGTGGCGTGGTACACATCGACGCCCCCGAGGAAACTGTCGACAGCGGGCCGGGGGAACATGTCCCACAGCCGGTACATCACGCGCGCGGGAACCGGTATCCGGCGATAGGGAATTCGTCCCGCCAGTTCCCGTAGCCACGGGGTGTGGGCACTGGCCGAGAATCCCGTCAGGCTCACGTCTGCCTCGATGTCGAGGAGATGTTTCAGGAGTTGGTAGGCGAAGTTGCCCACGCCCGTAGGGGCGTGCGCAATGGGGCCGATGTCGTAGCCGACACGCATGGGCGGACTCCGGACTTGTGCGGTAACGTATTGGAGGGTATCAGCTTACACTCGGGATTGTCAACCAGCCACGGCCGCCGAGCGGGCGCCATTGCACGGGACCGGTAATGCCTTGATTGGAATCGACTTAGGGGTCGGCGTGTGGTCGGGTGGGGGCGGCTCAAGGTGGTCTGGTATCTTGACTTGGACCAATGGGTATGCTACACTCCGGTAGCGTTGTTAGCACTCTAAACAGTCGAGTGCTAAACAGGTGCCACTTCATGGCGGATACAGACAAACTCAACGAGCGCGAGGACCTCATCCTCCAAGCCGTTGTGCATACCTTTGTCACAACGGCCGAGGCGGTAGGGTCGCGTTCAATCGTCAGGCGCTTCGACCTGGAATTGAGCCCCGCCACCGTTCGCAATGTGATGGCGGATCTGGAAGAAGCGGGTTACCTGCAGCAGTTGCACGCGAGTTCGGGCCGCGTTCCCACGGACCGCGGATACCGGTACTTCGTGGACCACCTGATGCGGGTGCAGGAACTGACGATATCCGAGCGCGCGCGCATCGAACACGAACTGTCGCAGCGGTTGAACGACATGGACGACGTGATGCGGCAGACGTGCCACATGCTGGCGTTGGTCTCGCACCAAACCGGCATCGTGGAACCGCCCGCGGAAAGCGACCTGCGCGTCCGCCGGATCGAGTTGATGCCCGTTTCGGAATGCCGGGTGGCTGTGCTTGTGGCCGACAACTACGGGCGGCTGCGCACCATGTTCGTCGAGTTGGACGAGTTGCTTGATGGCGAGCAGTTGCATAAGCTCAGCCGGTTTCTGAACGAGCATCTGGCGGGCGAGCCAGTGGACCGGTTGGAGCCGCGATTGCAGGAGCAGTTGCGGACCCTTCTGGACGAGGAACGTCGCATGGCCGAACGGGCCTTGCGTCTGTTTCAGTTGTTGCCGTCGGGCCGGCCCAGCCAGTTGTTTCTGGAAGGGGCCACGCAGTTGTTTGAGCAACCCGAGTTTCGGGACGTGTCGAAGGCCCAGGAAGTGTTCAGTTTGCTGGAGGAGCAGGATCGGCTGGCCGAGTTGCTCCGGGCGGGCATGGACGACGCCGAGCCAAAGACTTCGGTAGTGATTGGATCGGAAGCGCTGGGCCGCGGATTGGAAGGCATCAGCATCGTGACGTCGCCCTACCGCGTCGACGACCGGCCCGTTGGCATGATCGGCGTGTTGGGTCCGCGGCGGATGCCCTATTCGCGGTTGACGGCGATAGTGGACTATACGGCAGGGGCCTTGAGCCGGTTCTTGACGCGATTGGCGCGATAGGAAGCGCCCGTGTGCGAAACGGCGGCAGCCCTTTGCGGTTGGAGATAGGACGCAAGACGAAGTGAGTAGCAAGAAAGCAAAATCGAAGAAGACGGAGCTGGAGAAGCGGTTGGAGGCCCAAGCCGCCGCCGAAGCGGAAGGCCGCAAGATTCCCATCGACGAGGCCATGGAAGCCGATCAGGAAGAGGCGGATGCCTCGGACGACGCGGCTGCGTTGGCCGCCGAGCGGGACGAACTGAAGGATCAGCTTCTCCGGGCACGGGCCGAATACGAAAATGCGCGTAAGCGCATGGTGCGCGAGATCGAACGCATCCGCAAGACCGCCGCCGAAGGGTTGATCGCGGATCTGCTGCCCGTCCTGGACCATCTGGACCTGGCGTTGCAGCACGCCGACGACCCCACGGACGGGTTCGCTCAGGGCGTCGAGATGGTGCTGAAGCAGTTCTGCGAGGCCCTGGAGAAGCACGGCGTCGAGCCCATTCCGGCGGTAGGCGAGCCCTTTGACCCGAATATCCACGAGGCCCTGATGCAGCGGCCTTCAAAGGATGTTCCCGCCGATTCCGTCGTAGAAGAGTTTCAAAAAGGGTACCGCATGGGAGACACCATTCTGCGGCCGTCGCGTGTGGTAGTCAGTGCGGGTCCTGAAGAGGCGCCTGAGGATACACCCGGCAGCGACGCTGCCGAGGAACCGGGCGATAGCACGTCCGCTGCCCCGGAGGGTGCGGAGTCAGATGAAGATTCAACGCTGGTTGACCTGTGACGGGTTATGGAGGTTCATGAACAATGGGTAAGGTAATCGGCATCGAC
>JAAEQP010000894.1 GCA_024231375.1 bacterium
AGCACCGGGTCAGGGTCTGGGAATCGCGCGAAGATGCGCCAGCGTTCGAGACCGAATAAGAAGCGGGCGGTGAAGGCTTGTTTGATCCGGTCGGTGTCCTTGCCAGGGACGTCGGCGAACTCGCGGGCCTCGAGGTCGATGTCGCCGTTCGGTTCGATGCGGAAGCGTTGGCGGGCGTGTTTGCAGCCGACGGCGAAGTTGACGCAATGGGGACGGGGCTGGCCGTGATAGGCGCCGGCAAGACTCTGTTCGGGGCGGTCGAGTACTTGCTGGGTGAGGGTCTTGGCGTGGGCGTGCTGTTTCCTGTAGTGGTCGAAGGACGTGTCGTCGTCCGCATGGGTAATGAAGACGCCCATGTCCTCGAACCAGATGGGACCTTGCGCGGCGAGGTCCATGAGGTTCACCGTAAAGGCGTCGTCCGCCAGGCGCACGGTGAGGAGCGGGTCGTCGCCACTGAGCGAGCGTTCGGGGGTCATGTGATGGACGGTGATGAGGCGGCCGCGCTCGCGGGCCATGTCCAACTCAGCGAATTCGTCGGGCACGGTGAGGTTGTAGCCTCCCAAGCACAGGCGGGCTGCGGGGGTCTCTTGGCCTGCGTCGAGGGTGATGCGTAGCGATGTCGTGCCAGCGGGGGATGCCGTGAAGACGAAGCTTCGCCGGATCGCCTCAGGGTCGGGCGTGTCGATGCGAAGTCCGAGCGTCCGGCGGAAGGTGACGTTGTAGTCGTCGGCGTCGGGGAATTCGGCATTCAGGCCGGTGAAGGTGAAGACGGCGCGGTTGCCGGCAAGCTCGAGATTCACGGCGGCCGGTTGCCATTTCGGGTTGAACCAGTCGTCGATGGCGCCCCAGCCCAGCCGGGCGGGGTCCATGTGTTGGGCGTCGAGTTCCCATCGGCGTTCGGGCCAGGTCTTCTGGAGGTAGGCCAGTGTGAGGCCTTCGGGGGGAGCGTGTTCGAACTCGACTTCGACGGTCGTGATGTCGCGCCATTCCTCGAATCGGATTTCGTTGGAGGGCGTGTTTGGTAGCGCGAAGGGAGCGATGTCGAAGGGC
>JAAEQP010000895.1 GCA_024231375.1 bacterium
AACGCTTCCGAACCTATCGACATCGGTTCCCGGCTGGAGTTGATGGTCGACGACCACCTGATCGCGGAACTGGGCGGCCAGGCCGAATTGCGGATGCACCGTCCTGTCCCCCGCGAGGTGGCCATCGTCCACGATGCGGCATGGGAAGGCAATAACTGCGCCTATCACACGGTAATCCAGGACGGCGACGTCTATCGAATGTACTACCGCGGCACCAACTTCGACTTGACGAACGACAAGCTGCGAAACACGCATGACGCGGTCGTCTGCTACGCGGAAAGCAGAGATGGAGTGCAGTGGACGAAGCCGAAGATGGGACTCTTTGACTTCGATGGCTCCAAGGAGAACAACATCGTTTGGAGGGGAAAGGGAAGCCACAACTTCGCCCCGATCAAGGACGCGAACCCGGACTGTCCGCCCGAGGCGAGATACAAAGCGCTGGGTGGCTTGCCGGGCGAAGGCGGGTTGTTTGCCTTCCGCTCGCCGGATGGCACTCACTGGTCGCTGCTGAGCGAGCAGCCGGTGATCACCAAGGGGGCCTTCGACTCGCAGAACCTGGCATTTTGGGACACGGTACTCGGCGAGTACCGTGTGTATTTTCGCGTCTTCCGCGACGGGCGAGATATCAACACGGGCACCTCGAAGGACTTCCTCCATTGGACCGAACCCGTGCCGTTGGACTATACGGACGGGCGCAAGACGCAACTCTACACCAACCAGGTCACGCCCTACTATCGTGCCCCGCACTTGTTCCTCGGCTTTCC
>JAAEQP010000896.1 GCA_024231375.1 bacterium
CCAGGCCCCTCGCGGCCGGGTCATTGCCATCGACACGCGCCATCCGGATCGATACGCCTGGAAGGAGATCATCCCACAGGCAGAGGAGACGCTCCGCGGCGTGAACGTCGTGGGCAACCGTTTCGTCTGTTCCTATCTCAAAGACGCCCACACGCAGGTAAAGATGTTCCGTCTTGACGGTTCGTTTGACCGCGAGGTCAAGTTCCCCGGCCTCTGTTCCGCCGGTGGTTTCGGTGGAAAGCGCGCCGATACGGAGACGTTCTACTCATACAGCAGCTACACGGACCCCGGCACCATCTACCGCTACGACATGACTTCGGGCAAGAGCACCGTCTTCCGCAAACCCGAAGTCGACTTCAACGCCGACGAATTCGAAACAAAGCAGGTCTTCTACAAGAGCAAGGACGGCACGCGCGTGCCCATGTTCATCACGCACAAGAAGGGCCTCGAGCTCGACGGCACTAACCCGACCCTGCTCTACGGATACGGCGGATTTAACATTCCAATGACGCCTGGGTTCCGACTGACGCGCGCGGTTTGGATGGAGATGGGTGGCGTGTACGCCGTGGCCAACCTCCGCGGCGGTGGCGAATACGGAAAGAAGTGGCACGAAGCCGGCATGAAACTCGTCAAGC
>JAAEQP010000897.1 GCA_024231375.1 bacterium
AACCCAATCACTCCGTAGATCAAGCCAATGGTGATGGTCAACGGAATCATCGACAGGAATCCCCACAGGCCGGCCCTGAACAGGATTACCATCATCAGCAATACGACCAGGAAACTGCCCAGGAATGCCTGCAACATGCCCGACACCATCTTGTCCTGCCACACCACGTTGATGTAAGTCAGGCCGAACCACTCGTGTTCCAGTGCCAGCGGCGGCGGATTCGACGTCAGGTACTCGTCAACCGCCGCGACGACGCGCGACATATCCGTGTTATCGCCACTCCTCAACTGCACCCACAGGCTCGTCTGCCGGTAGTCGGGCGTCACCAGGTGCCACAGGTCGTTCGGCCGGTGGCTGCTCTGATACTGCATCAGACACTGCGCCACGGCCGCCTGCGAATCCGGGATACGGGAGTTGGCCATGTCGCCGTCGATCAACTCCCGGTGTACCGTCTTCACGATGTCGGCCAGCGAATTCGATTTGCCCACCGCGTTCGTGGTCAGCAGGTGCGCCTGCAATCCTTCCATGTACCGGAGGACGTCTGGATTCTTGAACGTTTCCTCGCGCGGCTCACGCTGAGGTGTCGCCTCAGCCGGGGCAGACCCCTCAGGCTCTGAACCGCCCAGCCCGACGGGTAGCGCGGGCTCGTCGTCACCGCCCAACCCCATCGGAAGAGCGGGCTCCTCGTCGCCGCCCAGTCCCGCGGGCAGACCCGGCTCCTCATCGCCGCCCAACCCGGCAGGCAGCGCAGGGGCCGCCTCGCCTTCGTCCCGCGTCGCGGGCACCGGGGCCATGCCATCCTGGGCGGTCTCGCCCGGCGCGCGCAACACCAGATACGCCATGTACGTGCCGCCGAAATGCTTGTTCAGCACGGTGTCGGCCACGCGGATGGGGTGCGATTCCTTGAACCACTTCGTTGGGTTGTCGTTAATCTGAATCTTGCTGATACCGTACGCCGCGATGGCAACCGCCACCACCGACAATGCCACCACCAGCTTTGCATGTTTGAACGTGAACAGGCCAGTCATCTGAAGAATCCGTCCGGACGGCGTCTTCGCGTCGGCCGTTGCGTCCTCAGCGCTGTGGGCCATCCCAAAATTCGCCAATCGCTTCTCGGGGATGAACATGATGTAGGCTGGGATGAACGTGATCGTCAGCCACCAGGCCAGCATGATCCCGACGGCCACGAAGATCCCGAACACCTGCACCGGCGGGATTGGCGTCAGCGCCAGCGACGCGAAGCCTGCCGTCGACGTCAGCGACGTGTACAACATCGGCATGAACAGTGTGTCCATCACGTCGTGTACCGTCTGCCTGCGGTCCTTTGTCTTCTGATACCGGTCGAAGAACTCCGACAGAATATGGATCGAGTCCAACACCGCGATCGGCATGATGAAGATGGGGATCATGGAACTCATGATATGGATCGTGTTCCCTGTCACGACCAGCAGCCCCATTGTGCAGATCACGGCAACCATCGCGATGATCATGGGCGAGACAATCAGCACCAGCTTGCGGAAGAACACAAGCATGAGCAGGAAGATCACCAGCATGGCCAAAGGCGCCGAAATCGCCATTTGCACGAACATTTCATGCCCGAACGTGTCGTTCGCCACGGGCAGCCCCGTGATGAAGAACCGTTCCTCGCCGTCCAACTCCGCGATCCGATCACGCAGCCGCGAATAAACCCGGTAGCTCAGGTCCTTCGATGTCAACGGAAGGTACAGGGCCAAGGCCTTGCCGTTCTTCGACAGCAACGTGCCGTCCAGGAACGGAATCCGCCGCGCCTTCTCCCGAATCGCCACTGCGTCCGCCTCGGTTTCCGGCGGTTTCGGCATCAGCCATTCGAACTTCACCACCCCCGGATCGCCCTGCTCGATGTTGTCCACCGTCGACGGCGCGATCACGTCCGCTCCGATCACGCCCCCTTGCGGATCCTCGATGCCGATGGCCTCTCCTTGCAGCGTCAAGGCGTACTGGGTCAGGTCGTAGATCTTGCGGAGCGAACCGGGATTGAACACCCCGTTCTCATCCGTCTCGTTCACCACGCCCAGCACGACAATGTCGTTCAGGGCGAAGACCTTCTTCATGTCGTTGTGGAACACGCGCACCGCTTCGTTGCGGCTCAGCATGTTCTCGGGGTCCGTGTCCACCTTCACCGGGTGGAGCATGGGGAACGTGTTGGGCCACACGGAAGGCACTGCCGCGAGCACCGCAAGCACCAGCGTCACCGCCAACATGACCCCGGCGATCAACCGCGGGCGGTCGGTGGAAATCCGTACAATGAACGAGCCGATCTTCATCGAAGTCTCCTCAAACTACCGGTTATCTACTATCGATAGCATGCCAGCATCGCTTGCTTCCGTACAAGTGCCCGAAGCGCATTTATCAACACATCCGATGGCTGCATCCCCACGAACCGGGCATGCTCCCTGCCGTCCCTGAACAACACCAACGTGGGCGCATCCGCAATCCCCAACCGGGCAAGCGTCGTCGTAGCGGTGTCCACGTCCACCCGCCCGATCCGGACTGTGTCGTCACAAATCTCGGCAACCCTGTCTAGCACCCGCGCCTGGGCATCGCCCAACACACTCCAACGCGCGTAGAACTCCACAAGCGCGATCCCCGGGCCCACAGCTTCCGCTATGTCCGCTTCGTCCCAATGCTCGACTCGTGTCGCGGTTGCTTCCATTGTCTGGTTCCTTCAAATGCCCGCCCGGCAGGGGGGCAGCTGCCGGGCAGGCCAGGCCGCGACGCCTTGTGAGCGTCGCAACGCTGGGAGGGGGAGGAGAAGACGCTATCTACCGGTGCAGCGGGTGAGCCCCGCTCGCTCCAGTGCCCACACCATGGGACACCAGTTCGTGAACCCCGACTGCAAGAGATTCAGCCCCACGAAGGCCGTGAACAGAAGCCAGTATGGCGTGTGTACCGTTGCCAGGGCCGCCGTAGCGATCACGAAGGTTCCCGCGATAATTCGTAGCATCCGCTCGATGTCCATGCCCTGTCTCCATCGGGGCGTCTTCGGCCCCACCATGACTCTTAACTTTCCGAGCGCCCCTTTAACCCGGACGCTACGCACCCTATTGCAGCTCCGATGCCAAGTTCGGGCGGGTTGGTTGAATCGGGCAGATCGACCTTATTAAATGGATATAGCACGTGATTTCCGACAAGAAGTGGCGGGATGGGATGAGCGTTACTAACCGTTACCTAACCGAGCGAATCGTTACACGCAACGCTCGTGCGATACGTACTGGTTCGCAATGACCCAATGGCGCCAAGAGGCTATTCAGGCGGGTCCAGAGGGATGTCCAGCGCCTTCATCCGGCGCCATACCGAGGTGCGTGTGATGCCCAGTTGCCGCCCCACCTCGGCCTTGTTCCAGTCACACGCCTCCAGCAGCCGGAGCAATTCCTCGCGGTCTACGGGCCGTCTACGTCGACGCGCTACGACCGGCCCACCATACTCCCCCGAGGTCTGTGGTGCGCCGGGGCCGCCACTCACCGGCATCCCCTGTCCGGCCTGGTCGCAGAGCTGGCTGCGCAACTCCACTCGTCGAATCTCCAGCGGCAGGTCGAACGGTCCAATTTCGGGCCCCGGGCATGTGACGAAGGCGTGTTCAATGGCGTTCTCCAGTTCACGCACGTTGCCGGGCCAACAGTAGTCCATCACGATCCGCATGGCGTCCGGGTCCAATCCCGTGATGTCCTTCCCTGTCTGCTCCGCGAACTGGGTGATGAACTTCCGGACCAACGGGTCGATGTCCTCCTTGCGCACCCGCAACGGCGGCAAGGCGATGGGAAACACCTTCAGCCGATAGAACAGGTCCTCGCGGAACTCGCCCTGCCGCACCAGCTCCCGCAGGTCCCGGTGCGTGGCCGCGATCACGCGTACGTCCACCTTGCGCGGCGCAGACTCGCCGACGCGCTCGAACTCCCGCTCCTGCAACACGCGCAGCAGTTTCACCTGCACCAGCGGCGGGATCTCCCCCACTTCGTCCAGAAAGATCGTGCCGCCGTCGGCTATTTCGAAGCGTCCCGCATGGTCCCGGATCGCCCCGGTGAAGGCCCCCTTGGCATGTCCGAACAGCTCGCTTTCCAGCAGCGACTCGCTCAGGGCCGAGCAGTTCACGGTCACCAACGGTCCGTCCCGCCGGTCGCTGTGGTAGTGAATTGCCTTGGCCGCCAATTCCTTGCCCGTGCCCGTTTCGCCGGCGATCAGCACCGTCACCTGCGACGCCGCCGCCATTTCGATGAGCTTGAACACGTCGCGCATGGCCCCGCTCTTGCCGACAATGTTGTGGAACTGAAACCGCTCTTCCACCTCTTCGCGCAGCCGCGACACCTGCGTCTCCAACTGCCGCAAAGGCGACACGTCCGTCATCGTCACCACCGCACCGATCGCGTTGTCCAGGGCGTCCGTCATTACTCGCCCACTCATGATCACCGGCACCGACGAACCGTCCTTGCACCGCAGCAGACCTTCCTGACCGTCCACCATTCCCCGGGCAAACAGGTCGCAATCCATCACATCGCCGCCCGATGCGACATCCGCGTCCGAACACCGCGCCCCCCGCAACAACGAACAATCCTGGCCCACGGCCTCGTCGGACGAGTACCCCGTCAACCGCTCCATCGCCCGGTTCCACCGCTGGATGGAGTGGTCCGTGCCGATGACGAATACGCCATCCGCCATTGTGTCCAGAATCGCCGCCAGTTCCAGCGCTTCCAGTTCGTATCCGTCCGTCATCGTTCCATACTCCTTGCCGCATGCCACCACGCACCCATGGTAACACAGGCCGCGGACGCATCCCGACACGCGACTGCGATCGTGACTCTTCGTGACATCGCAGGAGGGCTATCAGTACAATGCCTGCAGACTGCATGGCAACGGGCCTGCCACGCATCGCGCATTCGCCGCGGAACGGAGGACCACTATGATACCCATGATTGGCCGATTGATGATTCTCTCCAGCGTCCTCATGGCCGCCACGGCCTCGGGGCAGCCGCAGGTAGAACGTTGGGACCAATGGACCAATTCTCTCTCGCCGCGCGGCGAGCAGGGGGCCCCCATCCTGCTTGCACGAGAAGGCAAGGCCCTCTATCGAATTGTCCTCCCGGAGAAGCCGACGACGATGGAGCGCAAAGCCGCGGGAGACCTCGCCAAGTGGCTCAAGGACATGACGGGGGCTCGGTTTACGACGGTCTCCGATTCGGATGCCCCTCAAGATCGGGAGATATCCATAGGCAACACCAGCCGCGTGCCCAAGGCCGTCGCGAAGATCGACCTCCAACGCCACGGCTACCAAATCGCCCGTGACGAGACCAGGCTGCTTGTTCGTGGCGGAACCCGCCGCGGAATACTCAACGGCGTCTACGCCCTGCTCGAGGAAGATCTGGGCTGCCGGTGGTATGACAATCGTACCGGGCTGCGCATCCCTTTGCGACCCGCCTTGGAGTTCGCCCCTGTGTGCCGCGTGTCCGTTCCGAAACTTCTAGCCCGCGACCCCTGGTACTTTCTCGGGTGGGACCGGGATTTCGCCGTCGCCAACCGTATCACGCCCCTCGCCGCCACGCGCCACCACAAGAACGCGCGCGAGATTCCCGGTGAGTGGGGCGGCGGCATGCGCTACTTCCCTGCCGAACTCTGGGTACACAGCTATCATTGGCTCGTGCCGCCCCAGGAATACCTCGACGACCATCCCGAGTATTTCATGCTCGACAAGAAGGGAAAGCGCATCGGCCGCCAGCTCTGCGAAACCAATCCCGCCGTGGCGAAGGTCATCGTCGAGAAGATCTTTGAGGTGCTCGATGCCCATCCCGACATCCAGTTGATCAGTGTGTCGAAGAACGATGGCGGAGGCACCTGCCAATGCAAGAAGTGCCGCTCGCTCAACGAGGCGGAAGGGTCCGACGCCGCCAGCCTGCTCACTCTGGTCAACCGTGTTGCGGACAAAGTCGAGAAGAAGTACCCGGACGTAATCATCACCACCCTGGCTTACCTTGAGACCATCCGCCCGCCCAAGACTCTGCGCCCTCACGAGAACGTAGGCATTCGGGTGTGCAACGACAAGGTGTCCTGGCGCAAACCGTTCACTCCCGCCGAGCAAGAGCCCGAGTACGTGGCCATGGTGGAGCGCTGGTCCGAAGTCTGCAACCGCATCTACGCCTGGGACTATGGCATCAACTTCAGTCATCAAATCGCCCCCATGCCCAACATGGACACCATCGCCAGCAATATCCGTTTCTTCGTGCGGAACAATGCACAAGGCTACATGGCACAGTCCAACTACGAGAGCGGGTGCGCTGAGCGCGAATGGATGCGTTGCTGGGTGATCTCGAAACTG
>JAAEQP010000898.1 GCA_024231375.1 bacterium
CCACACCACGACCTCTCTCACGTCCGCGTCTGGCTCGAACTGGTCCAATCTCCATCTGCTCGCATCGAAGTCTGGGGCCACCCAACCCGCAAGATCCTCATCGTCGAAGTTTCCGACCCGCAACACAAGCTCGAGCCAATCAGCGCAGAACTCACCGAATGGCGGGACACCATGCACGTCGGCGAAGACGACCGCGTCATCTTCGCCAACGAGGTCCACTCTCGCCCCGCACGTCCCCACATGGCCACCGCGGGGATGCAGGACTACTTCACCGACGAAACCGACCCCATGCTGGGCCGTGGCACGGCCGTGGCCCTCGGCGGTTCCACGGATTCCGTCTCCACCGCTGCAGAAGGACAGGCGGCCCGCCTGTCCCTCGAAGCGAACCCGGACACCTACCACATCGTCATCGCGGCCGCCGTGACGCCGAAAGGCGACCCCCTCGCCGTCGCTCGACGCGAACTCGACAACGCGCTCACTGCACCGTTGGCGGAGTTGACGGCCGAACACCAGGCCTGGTGGCGCGACTATTGGAGCAAGTCCTTTCTCCGTCTCGAAAGCCCGGACAACATGGCCCAGTGGGTCACCGCCGCCTACTACGTTCATCTGTACACATTGGGCTGCGTGAACCGCGGCCCCGTCCCTGCGAAATGGGACGGCGGCGCCGGCCTCATGCGAGGCGACGAACGGACCTGGGGCCTCGCGGAGTGGGTCCAGGAAATCCGCTTCACCTACCTTCCCCTGTACGCCGCCAACCGCCTCGACGTGGCCAAAGGCCTCACGGACCACTACACGCGTATGGTTCCCTACCTGCGCGAACAGACGGCCACCATGTGGGGCATCCCCGGACTCTGGATCCCC
>JAAEQP010000899.1 GCA_024231375.1 bacterium
CCGCACTCTTCACCTTATCTTACATGTATACCCTTAGCACGTTACAAAGTTGCATCGGTGTCCGACAGGCCCATCGGACCACCGAAGCGCACAGCCCATGCTACTTCTTGCAGGAGCACCCGGAACAGCAATCCTCGCTCACTGCGTCATAGCCGTGCGAACTCACACTCGGAAGATCGCTGCACCCCATCAGGGACTGATCCACCGCCCGCGCGGCTTCCCGACCCTCGTGGATGGCCCATACCACCAGCGACTGCCCGCGGCGGGCGTCGCCAGCAGCGAACACCTTGTCATTGCTTGTCTTATAGCGATCCGGGCCGTCATATCCGGCGAGGATATTGCCGCGTCCGTCACGTTCGAGACCGAGCTTCGCCGAGATCGGTTCCTCGGGATGAACGAACCCAAGGGCGAGGAGCACCAGGTCGCACTCCAACTCGAACTCGCTGCCAGCAATCTCTTCGAATGAACGCCGCCCGTTCTCATCGGGTTCGGACCATTCCAGCCGTACGGCCTGAAGCTTGGTGACCCGGCCGTTCTCGCCGACGAACCCCTTGGTCAGCACGCTCCAATCGCGTTCACCACCTTCTTCATGACTGGTCGAGGTCCGAAGGATCAACGGCCATACCGGCCAGGGAGTTGACGGATTGTATTCAGACGGGGGCTTGGGCAGCAGCTCCAGCGACCAGATCTGCTTGGCGCCTTGCCGGATCGACGTGCCGTGGCAGTCCGATCCCGTGTCGCCACCGCCGAGAATCACCACGCTCTTGTCCTTGGCGGTAATCTCGTCGCCCTCGACGTCCTTGCCCGACACGCGGCGGTTCTGCTGCGACAGGAACTCCATGGCGAAATGGATGCCGCTCAATTCGCGGCCGGGGATCTCGAGGTCCCGAGGCTGGGTGGACCCAACCGTCAGAAGTACAGCGTCGTACTCACTGACCAGGTCGTTCGGGTCGATGTCTTCGCCGACCCAGGCGTTGCACTTGAATTCAACGCCTTCGGCTTCCATCTGGCGTATGCGATTGCGCACGAGCTGCTTGCCGAGTTTGAAGTCCGGGATTCCGTACATCAGGAGGCCGCCCGGCTCGTCGGCACGTTCGTAGACCACCACCTTGTGGCTGGCGCGGCGCAGTTGTTGCGCGGCCGCCAGGCCCGCCGGGCCCGACCCGACGACGGCCACGGACTTTCCGGATTCCTGCTCGGGCGGTTCCGCCTGAATCCAGCCTTCGTCAAGACCACGTTCCGAAATGGCCCGCTCAATCAACTTGATCGTCACGGCCGGGTCCGTCACGCCGAGACAACACGCCGCTTCACACGGCGCAGGGCAGACACGCCCGGTGAACTCGGGGAAATTGTTCGTGGAATGGAGCTTGTCGAGGGCCTCACGCCACAGATTGTCCTTCACCAAATCGTTGAAGTCGGGGATGATGTTGCCGAGGGGACAACCGGACGTGCAGAACGGCACGCCGCAATTCATGCAGCGGTAGCCCTGGTCCCGCATCTTCTCCTCATCGAACCGCTCCGCGAATTCCTCAAAATGCTTCACGCGATCCGCAACCGGACGGTTGGGCGGAAGTTCGCGTTGATAGGTCATGAACCCGTCTTCTTTATTCGGACGCATGCTCGACCTCCCACTCTTTCCGCTGCCCGCCATGAGCATCGATTCCCTTCAGCACGCGCGCATACTCACGCGGCATCACACGCACGAAGTGCTTCTGTTCCTCCTCCCAGTTGCCGAGGATGTCCTGAGCAACCGTACTTCCGGTGTGTTTGACGTGCCGTTCCAGCATGTGTTGCAGTTGGGGAATGCTCAACGCGTGCAGAGGCTTGAGGTCCACCATCTCCGTGTTGCAGTGCGCAGGGAAGGCGCCATCGGGGTCGTACACAAAGGCGATGCCGCCGCTCATGCCCGCCGCGAAGTTCCTGCCCGTGGGCCCGAGGATAACGGCCCGGCCGCCCGTCATGTATTCGCAGCCATGGTCGCCCACGCCTTCAACCACGGTCCAGGCCCCGCTGTTGCGCACGCAGAATCGTTCGCCGGCCAATCCACGGAGGTAGGCCTCGCCGCCCGTAGCGCCGTACAGGGCCACGTTGCCGACCACCACATGTTCTTCGGGCACGATGGGGCACTCGCCCGGCGGCCTGACGATGATCTTGCCGCCTGACAGGCCCTTGCCGCAGTAGTCGTTGGCCTCGCCGGTCACTGCGAGGGTCACGCCCTGGATCGCAAAGGCTCCGAAGCTCTGCCCCGCGGTGCCCGTGCAATCGATTCGGATGGTGTCATCTTTCAATCGACCGGTGTACATGCCCAGCTTGAACCGTCTCGTCAATGTGCTGGAAAGCATGGTGCCCACAGTCCGGTCCGTGTTGCGGATGTCTACGGCCAGCCGTAGCGGTTCGACGGCATCAACAGAGGACGCGTCCAACACCGGTTTGGCCATCTCGATCAACGTGTTGTCGAGGGCCTGGTCGATGCCGTGGTCCTGGGTCTGCGAGCAGTACAGGGTTTCGTTCTCCCACGGCTTGGCCACCTTAAGGATCCGCGACAGGTCAAGCTTCCGTGCCTTCCAGTGGTCCGGGTGGGGGTCGAACTCCAGCATGTCCGCCCGGCCAACCATCTCGTCAACCGTGCGGAACCCCAACTCGCCCATAATCTCACGCACTTCTTCCGCGACGAAGAAGAAGTAGTTGACCACATGATCGGGCTTACCCGCGAACTTCTTGCGAAGCTCGGGATCCTGCGTCGCCACTCCGACGGGACATGTGTTGAGGTGACACTTGCGCATCATGATGCACCCGGTGGCCACCAACGGCATGGTCGCGAACCCGACCTCATCCGCTCCCAGCAAGAAGGCGATGGCCACGTCACGGCCCGTCTTCATCTGACCGTCGGTCTGCACCCGGATCCGGCTTCGGAGATTGTTCTCTACCAACACCTGCTGCGTCTCGGCAAGGCCAAGCTCCCACGGGAGTCCGCAATGCTTGATCGAACTTAGCGGGGATGCGCCCGTGCCGCCCACGTCTCCCGATACCAGGACCAGGTCGGCCTTGCCCTTCGAGACGCCGGCCGCGATGGTGCCTACGCCCACTTCGGAGACCAGTTTGACCGATACCGCGGCCTCGGTGTTCGAGTTCTTGAGATCGTGAATGAGCTGGGCCAAGTCTTCGATGGAGTAAATGTCATGGTGCGGGGGAGGCGAGATCAGCTCCACGCCCGGCGTTGAATACCGCACCTTGGCGATCTCGTCGAACACCTTGTGCCCGGGGAGTTGGCCGCCTTCGCCCGGCTTTGCGCCCTGGGCCATCTTGATCTGCAACTCGTCCGCGTTCACCAAGTATTCGTTTGTCACGCCGAATCGGCCCGAAGCCACTTGCTTGATGGCGCTACGCCGTGTGTCGCCGTTCGGATCGGGTTCGAATCGGTTCGGGTCCTCGCCGCCTTCGCCGGTGTTGCTCCGGCCGCCAATCCGGTTCATGGCGATGGCGAGGGTCTCGTGTGCCTCTTTGCTGATGGAGCCGAACGACATGGCGCCCGTGCAGAATCGTTTCACGATATCCTTCACCGGTTCGACCTCATCGAGAGGTACCGGCGTGGCGCCCTTGAACTTCAGCAGCCCACGCAACGCAGAGAGATTGCGGTTCCGGTCGTTGACGTGCTCGGCGAATTCCTTGTATCGCTCGCGGTTGTTCTTCCTCACCGCGTGCTGCAACGAGGCAATGGTGTCGGGGTTCACCTGGTGGTACTCGCCGCGGCGGCGCCACTGGTAGCTGCCACCCGGATCGAGGTCGCGCGGACGCGCGTGACTTGCCGGATAGGCTACCGCGTGACGAAGCAAGGTCTCACGGGCGACATCCTCGATATCGATCCCCTCCACCCGCGACGCCGTACCGGTGAAGCAACGATCCACGAGCTTCGAACTGAGTCCGAGGGCCTCAAAGATCTGAGCGCCACGATAGCTGTGCTGCGTCGAGATGCCAATCTTCGACATGGTCTTCAGCATGCCCTTCTCGACCGCCTTGACGAAGTTCGCGCAGGCTTCGCCCTCGCGTTCCTCGGCGACTCGGCTCTCGCGAACCAGGTCCTTGACCGTTTCAAGCGCAAGATAGGGATTCACTGCTCCCGCGCCATACCCGGTTAGCAGGCAGAAGTGCATCACTTCCCGGGCCTCGCCGGTCTCGACGACAAGGCCGCAGTGTGTACGAGTCTGCTCATGCACGAGGTGTTCATGCACGGCC
Organism: bacterium; assembly: GCA_024231375.1. The sequence continues at coordinate 4,234 of JAAEQP010000899.1, forward strand.
CCAGTCGCCATGAGGCTGGGGATGGGCGCGTGTTCAGAATCGACGCCACGGTCCGACAGCACGATGAGGCTGACCCCCTTCTCAATGAGGGAGGATGCCTCCGCACAGATACGGTCCAGGGCGGCCTCGAGTGCGGCAGGTCCGCCCGCCGCAGAAAACAAGGTCGAAATGGTTGCCGCTTTGAGGCCCGGCGCGTCGAGGGCCTTGATGTAGGCAAGCTGTTCATCCGTGATGATAGGCGACGCGAGATGGAGTTTCTCGCAGTGTTCGGGAGTCTCGCCCAACAGGTTCTGCTCGGGGCCGATATCCGTTTCAAGCGACATGACGATGCTCTCGCGGATCGGGTCGATGGGCGGATTGGTCACCTGCGCGAATAGCTGCTTGAAGTAGTTGAAAAGGAGCTGAGGCCGACTGGAGAGCACCGCCAATGGGGTGTCATTGCCCATGGACCCAATCGGCTCTTTGCCGTCACGAGCCATGGGTTCGAGGATGATCTTGGTGTCCTCAAGCGTGTATCCGAACACCTGCTGGCGCTCAAGCAGCGGCGTTTCCTCTGTGTCCGGAGAGGCGTCGCACGCCGCCGGCAGCGTATGCCGGTGCGTGTCCAACCACGCGCGGTAAGGCTGACGGCTGCACAGTTCGTCCTTGATGGCCTCGTCGTCCAGAATCCGGTGCTGCTCCGTGTCGATCAGGAACATGCGGCCTGCTTCGAGCCGGCCCTTCTTCACGATCTTCTCTTGCGGCACGTCCAGGACACCGGCCTCGGACGCCATGACGACGAAGTCGTCGGTGGTCACCCAGAAGCGCGACGGGCGTAGCCCGTTGCGGTCGAGTACGGCGCCGACCCGGATCCCGTCCGTGAAGGCGATGGAGGAGGGACCGTCCCACGGCTCCTGCATGCACGCGTGGTATTCATAGAAGGCCCGCTGCTTGTCCGACATGGACTCGTGGCCGCTCCAGGGCTCCGGAATGAGCATCATCATTGCGTGCGCGGCCGACCGGCCGCCCTGAGCCAATAGTTCGAATGTCGCATCCAGACTGGCCGAGTCGCTTGCACCTTCCGTGTGGACAGGCGCCAGCTTGGCAATCTCGTCGCCGTATAGCGGATGCTGCAAGTGCGCCTCGCGCGACCGCATCATGTTGAGGTTGCCGCGAAGCGTGTTGATCTCGCCGTTGTGGCAGAGGTACCGGAACGGCTGTGCCAGAGGCCAGGTAGGCAAGGTGTTGGTGCTGTACCGCTGGTGCACCAACGCCAACCGGCTCTCGAACTGCGGGTTGGCCAGGTCGGGGTAGTAGGGCGCCATCTGATTGGCGAGCATCAGCCCCTTGTAGCAAATGGTTCGAGCGGACAGGCTCGTGACGTAGAACATGTCGTCCGCATCGACATCCGAAGCCGCCACTCCGCTTTCGATGACTTTCCGGAGGATGTATAGCCGGCGTTCGAACTCGGGTTCGTCGGCGATGTCAGCGCTGCGACCGACGAACACCTGCTCCATCACGGGCTCGTTCGTTCGCGCAAGCCAGCCGATGGCATTGGAGTCCCGCGGGACCTCGCGCCAGCCCAGGCATGCCAACCCTTCGGCCGCGATGGATTTTTCGATAATCGCCTTACATTTGGCACGATCTTCGGCCGATGTCGGCAGGAAGATCATCCCTACACCGAAGCTCCCGGCGTCCGGCAATGCGAACCCCAGCTTCTCGGCTTCCGTGGCGAAGAACCGGTGCGGCATCTGAAGCAGAATGCCCGCTCCGTCTCCAGTGTTTTCGTCGCAACCACAAGCCCCTCGATGTACAAGATTCTCAAGTACTTGGATGCCCTGTTCGACGATTTTGTGGGTTGGCTCTCCCCCCAGATTGGCGACGAATCCGACCCCGCAGGCGTCATGCTCGTAGAGGGGGCTGTACAGACCGTCGGTAGACATGTGTCTCATGTGTGGTTCACCATTGCCTTTCGTTGCACAATTCACGGTTTGCGAGGTGCGGCACCAGCGTGCCGTGAATCGGCCCTACGGAGATTCCCCCTCGAATCGCCGCAGAACAGATAATGTGGCCTACTATCGTACTAAATCCCCGGATTCCGAGTCAAATTCAGGCCGTCGGATAGACTCCCTCATCTCAGGTAGACAGCTTAAGGATCCGACCGATTTCCCGTATCCACCCGGCCGACATGCCCTACCCGCCCGGCGACAAGGGTGATACACTGGGTCTCGGGCGGCGCTTCCACGCGCCGCGTGCCGCCAGGGAGGAACGCCACTCATGACGTCAGGTGTAGGATATCTCGTTTGTGAGGCACTGCTTGCCTATGCGGTGGTGCTGGGCGTTCACACCCTTCGTCACCGATGGAGCCTCGCCCCCACCTATGCCGCCCTCGGCACCTACACCGCGCTGATGGTCTGGACCACGGACACGGGGATTCACGTCGAAGCCGGAGGTTTCACCATACTGGTGGGGTCCGGAGTGTTCTTTGTGGCGGTTCTGCTCGGCGTCTTTGTCCTCTATGTCTTCGACGGGCCCCGTTCGGCCCGTATCGGGATTGCGTGTGCTCTGGGCGCGACGGTGGTAGCCCCCGCCGCGGCATTCGCTCTCAAGGCTCACGGACTGCTTCAAGGCGCTGGCTTCACGGAGTTCGTGCCGTACTCGGCCGTTCGCCTGTACGTGGCCTCAAGCGGCGCGTTGCTGGCGGACTTCCTCTTCATTGCAGTGCTGTGGCAGTTCATGAACAACGAATGGCGATTCCTGCCCCTGACACTCCGGGTGCTGCTGTCTCTCCTGGGAGCGCTGTGGCTGGACGCACTCGTCTTCGTTACCGGCGCATTCGCGGGCGACGAGTTGTACTGGGGGATCCTGAGCGGCCATATCGTGACGCGCGCCGGCGTGGCGTTTGTCGCATCGCCCCTCGTGGCGGTCTATTTCAGACGTGAGCAACGCGTGCTGGGCGCCGAGCCGGAGCGGAGACCCCTCCTCGCGATCCTGCACCCGAGTTCGCGGGCCGAACGGGACCTATCGACCGCGCGTCGTGAAATCGAACGGCGCAAGCGGGCGGAGATCGACCTCCGAGGGCGAGATGCCATCCTGGAGGCGGTGGGCCACGCCGCGGAACGGTTCCTCGAAGCACGCAACTGGGAAGCGAACGCGCAGGACGTGCTGGCACGGCTCGGGAACGCGGCCCATGTCAGCAGGGTCTACGTGTTCCAACATGTGGAGGACGAGTCCGGTGTGCGATGCATGAGCCATCGGTTCGAATGGACTGCCCCCGGGATTGAACCTCAGCTTGAGAACCCGACCCTTCAGCGGTTGCCGTATGCCACGGGCCCGTTCGGCCGGTGGGACCCCCTGCTCCAGCGCGGAGACGTTGTCCATGGTCATGTGCGAGACCTCCCCTCGGTGGAGCGCCAGGCCCTATCGGGGCTTGGCATACTGTCGGTCGCCGTCGTCCCGGTATTCGTTGACGCCGAATGCTGGGGATTCATCGGATTCGACGACAGCACGCGCGAGCATACGTGGTCACCCGCCGAAATCGACGCCCTCCGAGCGGCGGCGGGCACGGTGGGCGCAGCCATCCAGCGGGCCCGCACAGAGGGTGCACTCGAAGCGGCCCGCCTGAACGAATTGGAGATCGGGTCGCGCATCGAGGAAATTCTGCTTCACGGAAGACTCGCGCGCAGCGTGCGAGGTGCGGCCGTGGCGGCCCTTTCGGTCCCCTCGCAACACCTTGACGGGGATTTCTACGATCTGCAGCCCCATGGGGCGACCTGCTTCGACGTGCTCGTGGGCGATGTCATGGGCAAGGGGATCCTCGCTGCCTTGATCGGCGCTGGCACGAAGCACCACGTGCTTCGCTCCCTTTCCGGCCTCATGACAGCTAGCCGCCAGGGCACACCACCGGCCCCCGCTGCGATTGTCACTGAGGTCGACGCAGAGGTGACGCCGCGGCTAATGGCACTGGAACGATTCCTCACCCTGTGCTATGCCCGAATCGATCTGATGTCCCGAACAGTCACGATCGTGGACTGCGGCCACACACGCACGGTCCACTTCCGTGCCGGGACCGGTCGAACCGAGTTCATCCAGGGGAACAGCCTGCCTCTGGGGTTCATCGAAGACCAAACGTACGAACAGGTTTCCAGGACCATAGAGGAAGGCGACGTTCTCCTTTTCTATTCGGACGGCGTCACGGAAGCGGCCAATCTCGACAGGGTGCCCTTCGGGCAGGAACGCTTGGCGGCACTGGTGCAGGCACATGCACACACCTACCCCCATGAATTGCTTCGACGGATTCAGCAGTCGGTGCTGGAGTTCGCCGAATCCGAAGAACTGGCCGATGATTTCACGTGCATCGCCGTAGCGGTGTTGCCGGAGGGACACGTCACCGGAGACCTGCAAGTCTCCAGCAACCTCGCCGAGCTGCGACGCGTCCGAACCTTCGTTGAGTCATTGGTCCGTGGGGAAGGAGCGAAGGAGTCTGCTCTCGGCGACGAAGTCTTGGCCCAGATCGAACTCGCCGTGCATGAGGCCGTCGCCAACGTGATTGAGCACGTACACCACGAGAACCCTGACGAGCCCATCTTGGTAACGGGGCACCTGTCAGCCGACGAGCTGGCATTCGGCATTCACTATGCCGGGCCCGTGTTCGATCCCGCATCCGCACCCGCCCCGGAGTTGGACAGCGCCGATCCCGCTGCCCATCGCGACCGCGGCCGGGGGGTGTTCATCATTCGGGAAGTATTCGACGAGTACCGCTGCACCGAGACTTCACCCGGCCAGGTGTGCGTCTCGCTCGTGAAGAATCTCGACGCAGCTACTCCCCCGGCCTGACCGCCTCGCGCGCCGCTGGTGACTATTTCGCCACGAGCGCTTCGACGAACTGGCGGGCTTTTTTGGCTTCCGCAAGCGTCGCGTCGAGGTCGCCCGGCTTGAGGCATTCGACGACAAGGGCGCCGGTCGTGAAGCCGCCCTGACGAAGCCGCGCCATGACCTTGGGGAAGTCCACCTGCCCCGTCCCCGGGGTCAGCATGACATCCTTGGGATGACGGTAGTCCTTCACGCACATCCCCACCACCAGACCGTCCACGGTGGCAGCATCGTCCACGGGGTCAAGGGCAGCGTCCGAGTAGTAGAAGATGTTTCCGGGGTCGTACCAGATGCCAAAGCTCTTGTGCCCCACCGAATCCACCGTCTTGCGGCATTGGGGCCCTGTGGCGTTTGACCCGCCGTGCGGCTTCACGCTGATACCGACACCCTTCTCAGCCGCGTACGCGCAGCATTCCGAGACGGCCTTGTAGTAGGGTTCGTGCAGGTCCGGATCGCCCACGCCACCCATCATCAGGTTTTCGGCCTCCGCGCAGACGCAGTTGTCGATGAGACGCCTGAGTCCGTCAATCCCGGCTTGGAGCGATTCCTTCACCGGAATGCCGCCACCGTACACCGACGGCACGGACAGGCCACGCTTTTTGCACTCTTCGCCAACGGCCACGGCCTCGTCTTCGGTCGTCTTGACGGACAACACCAGGCGCGTGTCGGACTTGGTGGTCATCAAACCGGCGTGCTTGAACCCCGCTTCGGCGATACCGTCCAACGCCACCCGATAGTCGTGTTGCGCCCATGGACGCGTGTAGCAGCCGATACGCCACGGGTCCTTCTTCGCCTGCGCACCGACGGATTGGCAAGATAGGGTCAGGCCTGCGGTGCCGGCCGCCAGTGTACCGCTCAGAAATCGGCGACGCGTCAAACCGAAATGCTCTGGCATGATCAACTCCTCTGCCCTGATGGGTGGGCAACCTCCGACACCTACCCCTTTCGGATGACCCGCTTCTTCGAGTCGTACACCATACGGCGTCCAGTGTCGTAGGCCTCCATCGCCATGATGACGGCGACGGCATGCTGGTATCCCGCATCGATGGAGGCATTGCACGTCTTGCGGGTCCGCATGCACTGGAGCCAGTCCAGGAAGTGGTCGGGGCGATCGACAGGTTCGACGGGCCCTGTCGCCTTGATTCCCTGCTGCCCCTTCCGGGTGCCTTGGGCAGTCAGCGTCGGGGCATCCCAGCGCAGCAGGTCCATCTCGCCGCGCTCGCCGAGGATCTTGAAGGAGTTGGCGCTACCGTTGCCGAAGTTGGTCGAGTACGAAACGAGGAATCCCTCGGGATAGGTCCACATGGCCTGAACATGGTCCGGACACGTGAAGTTGTGCTTGTCTTTCCACGTGCATGTATCGCCCATGCACACCACGCTCGTCGGGAATTTCGCGCCCGTGATGTAGTGGATGAGGTCGATGAAGTGGCTTGCCAGCCCGGGCACGGGTCCGTCGGAGAAGTCACGGTATCCGTACCAACCCGAACATTGAACCGGGTCGAAGGGACGCTTGCGGGCGTCCATCAGGAACTCTTGCCAATCGACATCCTGTTCCTTGACATCGGCGATCCGCGAGTACCAATAGGGCTGGGCGCCGTTGCGGCATTGCTCGATCCGGCTCACCGCCCCGAGGATTCCCGTCCGGTACAGCTCGCGGGCCCCCGTCATGCTGGGCATGCTGCGCAACTGCGTCCCGATTTGCGCCACGACGCCATTGTCCTTCACTGCGTCGCAGGCAGACTTGAGCCGCTTCAGATTCATGGCCAACGGCTTCTCGCAATAGACGTCCTTCTTGGCTTTGGCCGTCGCTTCGAGATGGGTGGTATGCTGATGGTCGCACGATGCGATCATGACCGCATCGATGTCGTCCAATTCGAGAAGGTCGCGGTACGACACAAACTGCCGCGCTTCGCGCCCATACCATTCCTTCACACGGGCAGCAGCTTTCTCGCGTGGCACACGCCACGGATCGCACACAGCCGTGATCTCGATGTTCTGCTCTTTCGCGTGGCGATGAACGCCGGGCATGTGTGCCCCGCATCCACGCGACCCACATCCGATGATGCCAATATTGATCCGGTCATTGGCCCCGGCGGCCCGTGCGCGGCCCGCGGCCGTGAGCGTCATTGCAGCGGCCCCGGCGGAAGCGGTCTTCAAAAAATTGCGACGGCTGGTGGACTCCGACATGATGATTCCTCCCTCGTGCGGACAGGCTCGGTGATTCTACGATTGCGGCGCCTGGGCCTCTCTATTCGCGCCACTGTACGCCGCACGGCAAGTGAAGTCAACGACCGGACAGGTCGGACGCGTGCCCCTCAGACAGCTCCGGAATCCGCCTCGTCAAGGCAGCGTGCAAGCGCCGAAGTCAGAGCATCGACGTGGGGTTCCTTGAAGATATCGAGATGCAGCCCCGTGATGGAGTGGACCTCCACGCCGCCCTGTGCGTGTGGCCTCCAGCCCATCAGATCGTCCATGACCGTGAAACGGACCCAGTCGGGCTGAACCGCCCGGAACAAGATGACGCGTCCGGGATACACCCCTGGCGAATACACTTCGGCGGCCTTCTCCATATGCTCCTGCACGTGCCTTAGGCTATCGACCCCCAACCCGCTCTCATCCTGCGGAACAAGAGGGGCACGGCCATCGTCCGTTCGAACACGGCGGCGAAGTCGGCCCAGTAGATAGCGCACCCTAGCCCCGCGCCCCGCCTCCCACAATCTGGCCATGTGCAGGCGAATGCGCTCCGGGAGTGCGCGCTGCACCAAGGCATTCGGGGCCATGCAGTCGATCAATCCGAGCGTGTCCACCCGGCGACCCATCGCATGAAGCCGGCAGCCGACCTCGAAAGCGACGTAGCCGCCCAGCGAGTAGCCCACAATATTGTACGGGCCCTGAGGTTCCGCCTCCAGAATCCGTCTGACCAGTTCCTCCGCGACCGCTTCGAGACTGTCCAGTGGCGTCTCTCCTTCACCGAGGCCCGGGTATTGGAGCCCGTAGACAGGACGCGTACGGCCGATTTCGGCGGCGAGCCTCTTGAAGCTGAATACGGTGCCGCCCGCGCCGGGGATGCAGAACAGCGGGGGCAAGGGGCCAGTACCTGCGAGCCGGACCGCCTTGCCCGAGGCCTCCGGGCACGCAGCCCCGTCCACAACCGCCGCGAGCTGTGCGACGGTCGGAGCCGTGAAGAAGTGGTTGAGAGCGATGGGGCGTCCGAATGTGCGTTCCATTGCGGCGGCAATTGACAACGCCTTCAACGAGTGCCCCCCCAACTCGAAGAAGTCGTCGTTCACGCCGATAGGCTCCGCCGCTAGGTTCTCCTTCCATATATCAACAAGCGCGCGCTCCGTATCGGTACGGGGAGGAACGTACTCTCGCTGGTAGCCGTCCGGCTCGGGCAAGGCATCCCGGTCGAGCTTGCCATTGGTCGTCATGGGCAGGGCGTCCAAAGCAACGTAGCAGGCAGGTACCATGTGAGTGGGCAACCGGTTCGCCAGAAACGGGCGGAGGCCGTCGAGGGCACAGTCGGCACCGGCGATGGGTGTCACGTAGCCTACCAATCGCCGCTCATCGCCTTCGCCCCTGATTGCTACGGCGCACTGCGCGACCGCGGGATGCTGCGCGAGCGCGACCTCGATTTCCCCTGGCTCAACGCGGAACCCCCGAAGCTTCACCTGTTGGTCGAAACGTCCTAGAAACTCGATGTTTCCGTCGGGCAACCAGCGACATCGGTCGCCCGTCCGGTACATCCGCGCCCCGGCCTCTTCGGCGAACGGGTCGGCGACGAATCGCTCCTCTGTCAACTCCGGTTGATTCCGGTACCCGCGCGCAAGTCCGTCTCCACCCACGTACAGTTCGCCGGGAACACCTACGGGGACGGGTTGTCCGAAGGGGTCGAGGATGTAGACCCTGCTGTTCGCAAGCGGACGTCCAATGGGGACCGACAGCGTATGCTCCGGCACTGCGCGTGGAATGGCATACGTGCAGGAAAATGTCGTGTTCTCGGTCGGGCCATACCCGTTGATGATCCGCACGTCGGGAAGTTGCTCCTGCGCCCGACGTACATGCGGCACGGAAAGCGCCTCGCCGCCCGTCAACACGTGGGACACGGGCGACAGCAGCCGCGGGCGTATGTCGACTACGGCATTGAACAGTGCCGCCGTCAACCACAGGCACGTCACCCCTGCCTCGGCGATGGTCCGTTCGAGCAACTCGAGGTCCACGTCTCGTCGCGCATAGACCACGCACCGACCGCCGTTCAACAAAGGGGCCCACAACTCGAACGTGGAGGCGTCAAAACCAATCGAAGCCAGCAGAAGCGATGTCACATCCGCGTCGAGAGGAACATAGTCGTTGCCGCAGACCAAGCGGTTGATTCCCCGATGCGTGATCTCCACGCCTTTCGGTTCACCCGTCGACCCGGACGTGTACATGATGTAGGCGAGACTCTCGGCCGTTGCCGTTGTTTCACAGCCTCTGTCCGGCTGGACTGCTATGTCGGCGCTGACATCGTCGAGCCGCACCACGGCCACGCCGGATGCGTTTACGTCGTCGCAGCAATCTCGATGAACCAAGAGCAGCGACGCACCGGCATCGTTCAGGATGTACTCCACACGATGCGAGGGGAGGCCCGGTTCGAGCGGCACGTAGACCGCGCCCGCCTTCAAGATGCCCAAGACAGCGACAACGTACTCCCAGGAACGGTCCATGCAGAGCGCCACTGTCTTCCCTGTCGTGACACCACGGCTAAGCAAATAGTGAGCAAACCGGTTCGCGCGACTGTTCAGTTCTCCGTAGGACAGCTCGGTCTCACCGTCAACGACTGCGACCGCATCGGGGCGCTGGGCGGCCTCTCGTTCGAATACTCCGTGGACAGTTGCGTTGCGCGGATAGGGGCGAGACGAACCCGCGAACTCGGCCACGAGGGATCGGGCATCCTCCTTCGGCACCAGGGGAATCTGTCCGATCCGTCTGTCCGGGTCGGCCGCGGCCGCCTGCAGGAAACAGAGGAAGTGGCTGAGCATCCGATCGGCCGTGGCCGCTTCATAGAGTCCGGTGTTGCGCTCGATACGGACGGTGACACGTTCGTCCCGCTCCTCGAACTCGAAGAGCAGGTCGAATTTCGATGTGCCCGTCTGTATCTCCACCTGCTGACCGTCCCACCCGCGGGGAAGCTCTGGAACGCCAGGCTCCAGGACACAGGTCACCTTGAGAAGCTCCTGCCGCGAGGGTCCTCCGGGCGTGTGCAGCGCGTCCAGCAACTCGGAGAACGGCACGTCCTTGATGTCATACGTCTCAAGCAGGACCCCGCGCACACGTTCCAGGAGTTCCCGGAAGGTGGGGTTGCCTCGCAGGTCGGCGCGTACCGGAACGGCCCTCACGAAGCAGCCGGCGGCGGCCTCCAACTCCGGCGCGCTTCGGCAGTCCACGGCGGTCCCGACCACGATGTCGTCTTCCTGGGTATAGCGCGCGAGGATTGCGTTGAAGCCGGCCAAGAGTGTCATGAACAGGGTCGCGCTCTCCCGGCGAGCCAGATCCCTCAGGGCGGCAACCCGTTCGGACGGTATCGAGGCGTACAGGGATTCCCCGCGGGAGGACGGACCCGAGACGGGAAGCCGGTCCGGCACAAGGGCGAGGGCCTGGGCCCCCCGGAACCGCTCGCGCCACACCTCAAGCCGGGTGTCGACCTCGGGGCCTTGCAGACGAGCGCGTTGCCATCGTGCGTAATCGGCGTATTGAGCCCCTGGCGGTTGCAGCGATGGGGGAACATCGCCGAGACGTGCGTCGTAGAGCACCCGCAACTCGGGAATCAGCACATCGTAGAAGGTCCATGCGTCCGTAACGGTGTGGTGCATGATGACGTACAGGCGACTGTCGTTTTCGTCCAGAGTTGCAAGCAGCACCCGCAGCAGCGGCGGCTGGTCCAGGCGGAACTCACGCCGCGTTTCGGCGGCAGCGGCTTCGACGGCCTTCGCTTCGCGCTCCTCCGGAGGATGGTCCCGCAGATCCAGGACACGGCAAGGGACCTCCGCGCGGTCAGAGATGACCTGAACCGGAATGCCTTCCTCCACACGAATCGCCGTGCGAAACACCTCGTGCCGATCCGCCAGATCGTTCAGGGCCTCCGACATGGCGACAGGATCCACGGTCCCGCGTATACGCAGAGTAAAGGGTTCGTTGAACAGGGGCTCGTCCGCATGGACTTGAAGGGAACTCCACACCTCCTCCTGTTCGAATGAAAGGGGGGCCGATGTGGCTTCCACCCGACGCCCAATCTTGAGTGAGGATCCTGTCTCATCGACCCCGGACAGACCGTCGAGATAGCACGCCAAGCCACGAATCGTCGGCATGTCAAACAGGTGACGATGCTTGAGGTCGATTCCTCGGACCCGCGAGATGCGGGCGAGGACGGACGCCCCCTTGAGACTCTCACCCCCAAGGTCGAAGAAGTCGTCTTCCACTCCGACATGCTCGATATCGAACACATCCTTCCATATCCCCTCAAGCGTACGTTCCGTCTCCGTTTCGGGCGCCACATCGGATGCCACGCTTGCCGCGGCGTGCGCGGCCATTTGGCAGAGGGTTTGCCGATCGGTCTTGCCGCTGGAGGTCAGCGGAAGAGCGTCCAGGAACACGAAGGAACTGGGCACCATGTACGCGGGAAGATACTCGGCAACATGGCTCCGCAGATCGTCTTCGGTGACGCGATCGGCTTCGGCAGGAACCACGAAAGCCGCGATGCGCTTGGAATTGCCCTCGCCATGAACACACGTCGCAGACTGCCTGACGCGTGGATGCTGCCCAAGTGCCCACTCGATTTCCGCTAGCTCGATCCGGAAGCCTCGCACTTTGACCTGACTGTCGAAACGCCCCAGGAACTCGACGTTCCCATCCGGTAGCCAACGACACCGGTCACCGGACTTGTACATACGGGCGTCTGGGTCGTCCCGGAATGGATCAGGCAGGAAACACTCGGCGGTCAGTTCCGGCCGCCGATGGTACCCGCGCGCGAGGTTGTCCTTGCCCACATACAATTCGCCGGGCGTTCCTACGGGGACGGGTTTCTTGTCGGGATCGAGAATGTAGACCCGGGTATTCGCGATGGGTTTCCCGATTGGCACGGACCGCGCGTCGGGCGGAAAATCGCGCGGGATCGCGTACAGGCTGGTGAAGACCGTGCACTCCGCCGGGCCATACCCGTCAATGATGCGCGTCGACGGCAACGCCTTGAGTCCCTTGCGGACATGAGGAATCGAGAGGGCCTCGCCGCCGGTGAGCAGGTACGAGACACCCGAGAGCAACTCCGGGTCCAGATCGATCAAGGAGTTGAAGAGGGTCGAAGTGAGCCACAGGCAAGAAACCCGTGCCCCGCGGATCAGGTTGCCCAATCGACGAAAATCGAGTTCCGGCTCAGAATACGCCACGCAACGCGCGCCGTGCAGAAGCGCGCCCCACAACTCAAAGACACTTACGTCGAACGTCACCGACGCCAGAAGCATGAATACCTGGTCTTCGCCGAAGGGAACGTAGTCGGGGCCTATCAGGAGTTGGACAATGCCCCGATGGATGAATTGCACCCCTTTGGGTCTTCCGGTGGAGCCGGAGGTGAACAGTATGCAGGCGATGCTGGTGGGGCTGGCGACTTCGGGAGGCGGCGTCGTGGGACACGGAGCAAACGCCGCCGCGTCGGAATCGACATGAAGCACGGCGAACTCGTTGGTGAGAGGCCCCGCAAAACGGTTCCGGTGCGTGACCAACAGGCTGGGGCTGACATCTTCGAGAATGGACTGGATGCGCCGGGGCGGGAGATCGGGTGAGAAGGGAACGTAGGCCCCGCCGGCTTTCAGAATGGCGAGCGCGGCGACAACGAAGTCCAGTGAGCGATCCATGCAGACCGCTACGGGCTGGTCCGACTCAACCCCGCGGTCGCGCAGATAGTGGGCAAGCTGATTTGCCCGTTCATCAAGCTCCCCGTAGGTCAAGCACGCGTCGCCGTCTTGTACGGCGACCGCCTGGGCACGTCGGGCTGCCTGCTCTTCGAAAAGGGAATGGAGCGTGCGCCCAGTGGGATAGGGCACGGTTGCCCCCTGCCATTCGGCCGGCGTCAGGTCCCGCACGGCCCTTTCCGTGGATAGATCCCTATTGATCTTGGAAGGCTGCATGATGCCCCGAAATGCCCCTCGCCAAGTTGCCCGCGTTGCCTCGCCCGGCTACCCTACACCAGAACAGGCAACACAGCAAGGGCATTCCGCTTGCGCGGCTTGAGCCGGACTTGCCCTCTTGGAGGTCTGTCGACCGCGGTCAATCAGTTACGCGGTCGAGTTCCTGCGGCACCGTCACTTCATCCCTGCTCGTCGCCCGCTACATCGGGGGCTTGCGTGGGGTCGGCCGCCGGCTGGGACCCGGGAAACAGAACGCGCCACACAGCCGATCCGACTGCCTGCGCGTCGCCCGCCAACAGATACATGGACGGCACGATGACCAGCGTGATGGCAGTGGCGAACAGGATGCCGAACCCGAGCGACAGGGCCATGGGGATCAGGAACCGGGCCTGCCGCGACGTTTCGAAAATCATGGGCGCCAGCCCGCCGAACGTGGTAAGCGTGGTGAGGAGAATGGGCCGGAATCGTTGGATGGCAGCCGACTGGATAGCGTCCCAGCGCGGCATGCCCTCCTTTCGCTCGCGGTTGTTGGCAAAATCAATCATGACGAGTGAATCGTTGACCACCACGCCAGAAAGGGCCACGATGCCGAACATGCTCGGGATACACAGATCGTACCCCATGATCAGATGACCGACGAACGCCCCGACGATGCCGAAGGGAATGCTGAGCATGACGATGAACGGCTGAACGTAACTTCGGAAGGGTATCGCCAGCATCGCATAGATCGCCATCATGGCGAGCGCGAAGGTGACCTTGAGACTGCCCATGCTCTCGCGAATTTCGGCCTGGTGCCCCTCAAAGCTGTAGCTGAGCCCCCGGTACTTCTCCATGAGACCGGGCAACACCGACTCCCGGAGATCCGCCAGGACTTCGCCCGCCTTGCTTCGCGGCGTGACGTCGCCCGACACCTGAACCACGCGACGCCCGTTGCGACGGTCGATGACGGTGTAGGCCCTGCCGCGCGTGATCGTGGCAATCTCCCGGAAGGGTACGTAGGTCCGTTGCGGCGTGCGTATCAACAGGTCGTGAATGGTCTGCTCCGAGGACCGTTCCGATTCGGGGAGACGCACCATGACCTTGATCTCGTTCCGGCCCCGCTGCTGGCGCAGCACCTGCGCACCGTAGAATGCGTGGCGCACCTGCCGCGCCACCTCAATGGGCGTCAGCCCCAGGCTCTTGCCTTCGGGTTTGATGGTGAAATCCAGTTGGGGTTTCCCTGGCTGGAATCCATCGTCCACGTCGGCAACGCCAGGATACGTCTCGACAATCTTGGCCAACTCACCGCTCACCTCTTCGAGAGTCTCGATGGATCGGTGACTGAGTTCTACGGCGAGCGGCCTTCCGTGGCCACCGGGTCCGCCCGAATCGGACGCGAAACGCAGGTTCTCCACACCCGGCACCTCCCCGACCGCCTGCCGCCATTTCTGCGTGAATTCCGCGGTGCTCATGATGGTCTTGCGGATGTCGGGCTCGGCCAATTCAACGCGTACACGGCCGCTGTGACCTCCCCCCCAGCCGACGTCGGAGATGATGGCGTTGACGAGTTCAGGATGTCCCGATTCATCGACGACGCGTCGAGCGCCCTCGTACAGCCGTTGGACGATGGCCTCGGTCTTCTCCGCGGGCGATCCATAGGGCAGCACAAGCCGCGCATCGGCGTAGTCGGATTCAATCACGGGGAACTGCTGGAATCCCATGCGTCCACTCAGCGCGTAGGCAGACATCACGATCAATACGCCCAGAGACGCCGTGACCGTCAGATACCGGTGGCGAAGCGTGAATGCCAGGAACGGTCCGTACCGTGTTCGCACCCACCGGGTGAAGCCGTGGCTGAACGCCTGTTGGCGTCCGTGGAGCCAGCCGAGGATGCCGCGCCGGTTCCGGTCACGCTGGTGCCCCAGATGCGCAGGCAGCACAAAGAGACTTTCGACCAGCGAAATCACGAAAACGGTGCATACGACGACAGGAATCATCCGGAAGATCTTCCCGATCATGCCCGGAACGAAAGAGATGGGAAGGAACGCGGCGATGTTCGTCAGGATACTGAAGGTCACGGGGACGGCCACCTCGCGCGCCCCCTTGACGGCGGCCTCCATGAAGGGAAGGCCTTCCTGATGGTAGTGATACACGTTCTCGCCCACCACGATCGCGTCGTCGACAACGATCCCCAACGCGACGATGTAGGCGAAGAGCGACACCATGTTCAGCGAGACATCAAAGGAGGGCAGAAACAGAAAGGATCCCATGAACGAAATGGGGATGCCCATCATCACCCAGAAAGCGAGACGCGCTTCCAGGAACAACCCCAGGAGCACCAGCACCAGAACCAGCCCTATGGCGCCGTTTCTGAGCAGGAGTTCCACGCGCTGCCGGTACACGTCGGCGCGGTCATGGTAGCAGCCCGTCTTCATCCCTGGTGGCAGTTGCGGTTCGAATTCTTCCAGCGCCTTCCGTACGGCGTTCGAAACCTGTATGGGGGTCTCGTCACCCACGCGGTACACGTCCAGGTTGATGGCGTTCACACCGTTGTACGTGGAGCGGCGGTCCGTGTCCGCGAAACTGTCCTCGATGGTAGCCACATCCCTAAGCCGCACCATGCTGCCGTCCGCTGTGGTGATGATGGGGAGTTCGGCGAACTGGTCGCCATACTCGCGACGTTCCTTCAAGCGGACAAGGATCTCGCCCGAGTCCGTCTTGATTCCGCCGCCGGCGATGTCGGCCGCCGCGCCTTGCAGACGGTTGGCTACGTCCCCCAATGAGAGCCCGTGCCGCCGAAGCTGTTCCTGAGACATCTCGATGCCGATTTCCAGAGGAGGAAGGCCGTCCAAGTCGACCTGGGTGATGTCCGGCGACTGGAGAAACCAGTCCCGGAGTTTCTCGCCAAGCTGATGGAGGGTTGTGTTGGGCGCATCTCCGTAGAGAAAGACGGTGACCACATCCCGGCGGTGCGAATCGATGCGCACCTCGGGTTCTTCGGCCTCCTCGGGGAACGTGACAATCCGATCCACCTCACCCTTGATGTCTTGCGCCGCGCGTTGGATGTCAGCGCCGATCAGCAGCTCGACCATTACCTGGCCACCGCCCTCACGTGCGAAGGAGGTCACTTCATCCACCCCGTCGAGAGAGCGAACGGATTCCTCGATGGACAGGAGGATGCCGCTTTCCACTTCTTCCGGACTTGCCCCGGGGTAGGCCACGGACACGGAGACCGTGTCGGGCGCGATGTCGGGGAAGAACTCCTGCTGGATGTTCCTCAACGAGATCACCCCCCCAACGATGAAGATGAGCATGATCAGGTTGGCCGCGACAGAGTGCCCCGCCATCCAGGCGATGGGTCCAGGCTTCTTCTTGGAGGCCGATTCCGCGCTCATGGTTGCTCCTTGACCGAGCCTTCGGCCTTGCGGCGTTTCTTGCCCCCTTCCGGCGGCGTATCGGCCGTGCGGAGGACCATGCCCGCAACCGGCGTCGCCAGATCGCTCAACACGAGGAGGTCTCCGTTTGCAAGTCCATCCGACACGAATACGTACTCTTCGCTCTCCCAGACGATCTGGACCTCCCGGACTTCTAACAAGCCGTCGGCGGTCATCACCCAGACACGGATCCCTTCACGAAGGGCGGTTCGCGGAACCTTCACGACCCGATCCATCTCCTTGCCTTCGATTTCAATACGGACTTTGAGGCCCAGGATGAGCGGATGGCGCTCGTTTTCCGCATCTTTGAGTTGCAGCGGGTCAGCGACCGTCACGAGCAGGCGGGTCATATGGCCCTGGGGCTCGAGATCCGTCATGAGACGCGCGATGACGCCGCTCCGGTACGCGTCCGAACCCCATGCCGCTTCGTGGAAGACGCGCGCCGCGGATCCTTCGCCTTCTCCGTCTCCGGGAACGTCGAGCCATTTCAATTCATCGATGGGCACCGTTGTCTCTATCCAGTACTCATCGACTCCCACAAGCGTGGCCAACGGTGTACCAGGGCCGACATAGGAGCCAAGGTCGACGTTCCGGGATTGGACGACTGCATTGAATGGGGCTCGGACCGTCGTCCGCCGCAGGTCGAGCTGTGCCTTTTCCAGCGCGGCCTTGGCCACCGCGATGACTGCCTGCGTCGAGTCGAGTTGGGGTTGCCGGAGCAGCAGGTCTTCATCGCCATCCTCTGCAAGTTCGCCCAAGAGCTCGTATTCACGTTTGGCAATGGATTGCTGACCCATTTCCAGGCGCAAGCTCGATTCCGCGCTCACCAGATCGGCTTGGCGTTGCTTCACGGCGAGGGCGTAGTCGGCCGGGTCGATCTCGAGTAGTATGTCTTCTTTCCCAAAGTGAGAGCCCGGCGTGAAACGCGGACTCACTTCGACGATCTGTCCGCCGATACGAGCGGCCACTTGGACTTCGACGGCCGGTACAACGGTCCCCATAGCGCGAACAACGACACGTTCCGTGCCGAGCGTCACGGGCGCCACCTCCACAAGGGTGGCCTCGGGTTTGGGTGGACGCCGTTTCGCTTGCGGGCGATTGGTCATCCAGTAGTAGGCGATGCCTGAACTCACGGCCAGGATCACCGCGATCAGAATGAGCCGGACGAAACGGCTCAGCCATTTCAGGGCATTTCCGGAGGGCGCCTCCCGCGGCACGCGGGTTTCTTCAGTTGACGGCGTGTCTGTTGTCGGCAACGGTTTCGCCTCCTTCAAGGGATTCATCGTTCATCCAAGCACCGCCCAGAGCGATGCACAGTTGTATCCGCCGGTTCAGGCGGTTCAGCTCGGCCCCAACAATTCTGCGTTCCAACACCTGAAGCTGAGACAGGGCCGACAGCACGGGCAGATAATCGGGCTGCCCATTGAGGTAGCGATCCAAGGCCCGTTCGTGCGCGGCCCGGGCCGCGTCCAGTTCGCGCCGAAGAGCGTCCACGTATTCGGCCTGCTTCGTCTCCTGGAGCATGGCGTTCTCGACTTCTTTCACGGCCACCAGCACGCTCTCCCGGTACCCTGCGAGACGCTCGTCTACTACGGCACGGGTCCGGGCCACTTCGGCCTTGCGGCGACCGGCGTCGAAAATGGGGCCTGTTACGCTGCCCGCAAGCGTCGCCATCCAGTTGTCGAACACGAGGTCCCATTCGTCCGCTCCGTAGCTCGCTGACCCGGAGAGGCGCAACGCCGGCAGTCGGTCGGCGCGAGCTGCGCCCACTCGCCAATCCGCCGCCCGCAGCACCCGTCCCCGCGCACGCACGTCGGGTCGGTTGGCGAGGAGATCGGCCGGGACACCGGGCACTGGAAGCGCCCCCACGTCGGGCAGCGTCTCGGCGGCAACCCCCAGGTCGGCACGGGGTTGTTCGCCCAGTAGCACGGCCAGCTCGTGTTGCGCGGTCTGCAAGCCCGATTCAAGCGGAGGGAAGAGCGACTCCGTCTGCGCCACGATTTGTCGCTGTTGAAACACGTCCAATCCGTTCGCCTTGCCTCGCCGGAAGCGGAAGTTGATGAGCTCCAGGGTGGTCTTGTTCAGCTCCAGTTGCTTGGTGACCAAGGTCAATTCCTGGCGGTGCGCCACCATATCCAGCCACCGGATTGCCACGGTCCCTGAAAGACTGAGTTTCGCCGCGTACAAATCCTCTTTGGACGCCTCGAAATCGAGATTGGCTGCCTTGTGTTGCGCCCGCACGCGGCCCCACAGGTCCACCTCATAGCTGCTCCCGAGGCCGAACCGGTAGGATTCGGTGTTGATGGTCGATTCCGAGGAAGGGGGAGCCGTGAAAAACGTGTCCAGCGCCTGAAGCTTCGTGCGTGTAGTCTGGAGGTTGGCCATGGTGGCCGCGACACCTTCCTGGATGCTGGTGGGCGCGGTTCCGACGCCGGGATTGGCGACGATGGTCTCCAGGGCGCCGATCTTCTGCGAGGCCACATCCCATTTGTTGGGCGAGACCCCCGTGTCAATGTGGGTGCGCGTGACCGATGTCTCGCCAGAGGCATCCAGCGTCGGAAAGCGCACCGCCCGTGCCTGGATCGTCATCATCTCGGCCTGCCGCAGCCGCGCGTAGACCTGCTGAAGCGAAAGGTTGTCCACCAATGCGCGCGACACGAGTTGGTCCAGTTCGTCCGATCCGAACGACTGCCACCAGAGGGCAGGCGCCGGGGCCGTCTCCTCGTACAGCGTAAACGCTCTCGGTAGGGGTAGCTCTTCGCGCCCGCGATCCTTGGGGGCGAACATGACACACGACGTGAGCAATAGTGGGAGCATGAGGCACAAGGCCGTTGCGCGATGGGCGGGGTGGATCTTCATCACTTCGTCACCTCGTTCGTGTCGGAATCGTCCTCTGAATCCTCCAGCGGCGTCTCGGCAATGGCCCGGATGCCAGCCAGAGCGAATGTTGCCGCGAACCGCGCCAGCACCTCGGGCGGCGGCAGGTGGGGCCCGCATTTCTTCGCGTGACGCTCGCGTCGGGCACGCGCGAACTTCTGAAACGCGCACAGGCTCCGAATGTTGTGTATGCAGATGCGGAGATGGGGCTCGTCTGTCCCCGGCGGCAGGAGTTCACGAAGTAGACCTATCATGCGATCGCGACGTCCGTGCATGACCTTGCGGAACAGCGTGTCGTGAGCGAACGTTGGCTTCGTGAACTCGTGGGTCAGGATCCGGTCGAAGCATCCTGCCAGACCGTCGCAATGGCTGCGTAGGAACTGGGCTCGTATGAACCCAGTCAAGCGGTCCTCCGGACTGGTCGATTCGGACCCCTCGGGAATCAGGGGATACTCCCGTTCGGCCACCTCCGCCGTGTACTGCAGTACCTCTTCGTACAGCTTCCTTTTGCCGCCGAAATGGTAGTTGATGGAGGCGATGTTCGCCTTGGCCCGCTTGCAGATATCGGCCACGTTGGCGTCCTGAAACCCTCTCTCGGCGAACACACTGCACGCGCTTTCGAGCAATGATTGCCGCGTATCCTTCATCACCACTCCTTATTACACCAACGAATGAAAAAGTATTTTCAAAAATCTTTTTAACACACACAAGGGCCGTCTGTCAAGGCGCGGCTGATTGCCGCGCACTGCACGGAGAAGGGGCGGCGGAGTATCGGCGCCATTCGTGGGGAGGCTGCCCGAGACGTAAAGGAGAAGACTGGCGGAGGGTGAGGGACTCGAACCCACAAGCCCGAAGGCGCCGGTTTTCAAGACCGGTGCGTTACCAATTACGCTAACCCTCCGCCGAGATGTGCGCCAACCCCGATTGTACTGGAGCGTAGGGCACCATGTCCATGGACCGGTGCACCGCGAGATGCGGAACCGGGGCAATCGCACTCAACCGGGCCGTCGTGGTTATGTAGCCTCGCGAGATGTGCCACCCTCAAGCGGCAGCTTGTGGGTGTCCGGATTCACG
>JAAEQP010000900.1 GCA_024231375.1 bacterium
ACCGGCCAACTGACGAATCTGCTGTTTCGTACCACGGGCCTTCGAGGTAAACATCAGGTAGATGCCGCTGAAGCCCTGGTCAAGGTCCGCCAGCTCCTTCAGCATGGCGTCCGAAACCGCTTCCGACGTCGTCGTCCATTGGTCAATGATCTTGTTGTGCCGCTCACCCTCGGTGATGAGCCCGTTCTGGTACATGTCGTCGATGCGCCCGACCTCTGCCTTGGCCGAGTCGATCAGCTTTACTTTGTCGCGCGGAATGAGAATGTCCGTCATTCCGATGGAGATCCCGGCCAGCGTGGCGTACTTGAACCCGGCCCTCTTCAGCGAGTCGACCAGCTCCACCGACTTCTTGTGGCCGTGTTTGGCATAGGCCACGGCGATGATGTCGCCCACCGACGTCTTGTCTTGCTCTTTGTTCACGTCATGCAACGAAATCTCGGGCGGCAGCGCTTCCTTGAAAAGCACGCGGCCAACCGACGTGTCGACGACCTCACCCTCACAGTAAACCTTGACTGCGGCGTGCATCTCGACCTCGCCCATTTCGTAGGCCAGAACCACCGACGCCGTGTCTTTGAAGACGCAGCCCGGCTCCCGGATCTCGCCGTCCTTCCCTGTCCACTCCTTCTTCCATTCGCCCTTCGCCCCTCTGCGAATCTTCGTCATGAACGAGATGCCCAGCACGATGTCCTGAGTCGGAGAAACCACCGGCTGTCCACTCGACGGGGAGAAGATGTTCGTAGACGACAGCATGAGCAGCCGCGCCTCCAATTGCGCCGCCGGCATGAGGGGCACATGGACGGCCATCTGGTCGCCGTCGAAGTCCGCGTTAAACGCAAAACAGACCAGCGGATGGATCCGGATGGCTTTGCCTTCCACCAGCACCGGCTCGAACGCCTGGATCCCGAGACGGTGCAACGTGGGCGCGCGGTTCAACAATACAGGATGGTCCTTGATGACCTCCTCGAGGATGTCCCACACCTCCTCGCGACCCGCGGCGATCGCGCGCTTCGCCGCCTTGATCGTCGAAGCGATGCCGCGCTCTTTCAGCTCGCGAATGATGAACGGTTCGAAGAGTTCCAGGGCCATCTTCTTGGGGAGGCCGCACTGGTGCAGTTTCAATTCCGGCCCGACCACGATCACGGAACGGCCCGCGTAGTCCACGCGCTTGCCGAGCAGGTTCTGACGGAACCGGCCCTGCTTACCCTTCAACATGTCGCTCAGCGACTTAAGCGGCCGGTTGCCGGCGCCCAGCACCTTGCTTTCTTACCGTCCGGCGTCCACCGGCGCCTCCACCGTTTCCCGCCACGACGGCCTCCCGTTG
>JAAEQP010000901.1 GCA_024231375.1 bacterium
CGACCATTCACGCGCCACCCCGTACAGAAAGAACGCGTCGATCCCCCGCCGCTTCCATTCCGCCGCATCCTGCTCCAGCTTGCGGTAGTCGCCCGTGAACAAGATCGTACGGGGCAACGGCAACGCATCCGTCGCCCCGTACGGCAACCCCGGCACCGGTGTCTTTGCCTCCTGCTCCTGCACCGGCTTCGGCCCCGCCGCACCCGCGGCGACTGCCTCTCCCGCGCCCAGCGCCCCAATCACCACCAACGCGAACCACATCCACCCAACCATCCGCCTCGTATTCATGGCGTCCTCCCTCCTCCGCGCCCGAGAAATCCGCGCCTCGCACAAACGCCAGTATACGCCACCGAACACAAATGCGGGGAGCGACACCCAACGACAGGCGCCCCGTCCGCCCCGTCCACTGCATCCATTCCATAGGACCTATTTCCTCTCCAACGCATCCCAAAACTTGATCCCCACACGCCATCCCAGGTATTCAAGATCCCTCGACGCAACCATCGACCCATCCAGAAGGAATCGAACATGATGACCGGCATAATGATCTTGGGACTCTTCATAAGCGCGCAGGATCAATCGTTCTACGCGGGCGACTACCCCGATCCCGAGATCACCTACGACGAACTCGACGCCATGATGCTCCGGTATCCCCCGCGCGAGTTGGGCGGCCACAAGCTCGGACACGGTCGCAGCGCGCCGGAACGTCGCGACATCGCCAAAGCCCTCAACGACCGTATTCGGTGGGACGGGCCGGTCAACCCCGATCTCGGCGCCTTCTACCAGAAGCGTATGCAGCGGGCGCTCGACGAGATCGAGAACACCCCGGCCCCGAAGAAGGGCATCGTCGTCTGGAAGATGTACTCGTCCGGCGTTATCGTGAAGTCGCGCGAAGGCGTGTTCGCCTTCGACGTAGTGGAAGGGTGCGTGCCGCCCGGCCTAACCCCTGCCGAGGCCTTCAACCAGCTACCCGCACCCGCCCACCTCGCCGAGGTCTTCCCATACCGCCTGCACTGGACCCCAGCCATGCGCGACCAGTTCGCACGCCTTGTCGACGTCTACTTCTCCACCCACTACCACTACGACCATCTGAGTGCCATCCTCGTCGACGCGCTGCTCCAAGCAGGCAAGACCGTCGTGGCCACGGAACAGGCCCGGAAAACCTGCATGGAATGGGGCATCCAGGGCGCGGACCGCATCGTCACCATGCCGCAGGACCAGCTATCCTACCTGACCTCCAAGGAGTACGAGGTCAGCGGCGTCACGGCCATCACGTTCAACGGGTATCAGGACGAGTACCGGAAGACCGAACAGGATGGCCGCTGGGTGTGGACCCTGAACACGGACCCCCGCCGCGCCGAGAACAACGTGTATGTGGTGCGGATTGGCGGGGTCAACGTGTTCCACAACGGCGACGTACACCACTGCCCCGGCCTCTATCCCTGGCTAGTGAATCTGGTCGACACGGAATGGGCGCCCGACCCGTGCCTGACGGTACCGTGGTTTGAGAACTGGCATCGCGCCATTCCGAAGCTCTTCCCCGACGCAGCCATGACGGTCGTGCATGAATTGGAGCTGGGCCACACATCATTCCGCGAAGGTGAACCCGATCCCCGCCCCATCTTCCGCGTAGGCAAAGCCGACGCCCAATACCTCATGTGGGGCGAAACCATCCGGATACCCGAACCCAGGAGATAGAGCGGGTCCGCTACTCCGAGGCCACCGCCCCGCCCGTAACAGGCGCCAGAGGAAGATCCTCGCGCCGGAACGGCGCGTCCTTCATCTGCCAGTCCATGAACATCGCGTACTGGTCCTGGTAGTTGGGCGACTTCGGATCTTCACATTGTCCGGGCACCAGCAGGTCGCGCGCTTGGATCGTCTTCCCGAACTCCACCGCCATCCAGTAGGTGCCGCAATTCCGTTTCGGGAATCCCCTCACATCATCCAGTCTCATGTTGTCCGGCTGACGGGGCCAGAACCGGCAATCCGCGCCGTACTTCTCGCTCAGGTCCGCCATAATGCGGTTGAAACAATCCAGAGCGACCGCGTCCTTGTCGCGACCGTGAAGGTAGTCGCCGATCAGTTCGATGCCCGACCGGTCCGGCTCCATAATTCGGAAAAACAGAGGGCCGAAGATCTGAACGTTGCCAAGCGACATGCTCCGTTCGACCAGTGGGCCGAAGTCTGCCGACAGCACTTCCACCATGCATTCCATGAACCACTCGTTGAAGATGGTGACTGCGGCGGCGCCGGGCACGTCGCGGTAGTCCCAGTTCTCCAGCAGTTCCAGGGCCATACGCGTCTGGGGATCGTCGCCCCCCCGCTCCTTCAGCAACCGCACCAGGTAGGGCCCCATGAACGGTCCACCGAAATGATGCTCCCCATTCCGGCGGTTGATGTCCACGAACGTGTCCCAGTCGATGGGCGCGGTCTCCTCGAGCGTAGCCGCGATGGGATGACCCCACAGAATCTCCGGCCACCATCCCTTGATCTTCGTACTCGGCTTGTTGTTGAAGTTCTGAAGCCACCCTTCCGCCGGATTCACCGTCGACACCACATCGGTGGCCACCTTCACACCCAGCCAATCGTACTCGCCCGTCCCGGGCACGGGAAGCCGCGGATCGTGTCCTTTGCGTCGCTGCGGCAACCGTCCCGCCAGGTAATAGGCAATGTTGCCGTCCCCATCGGCGCACACGTAGTTGTGCGACGTGGCAACATCACGAACAATACGCCCCATGTCTTCCACATTCCGCGCAAAGTTCATCTCCAGGTGCGCCGCGAAAGACTGTACTTGCAGACGGTCGTAGGACCGGCACTTGGCGTAGGCCCGGTTGTTCATGGTTTCCCATTCCACGATGGGGCCATGCACCGTGCGATACACCGTGTACGGTTCGACAGCGAGTGTGTCGTCTTCCTGACGCACGACGATGGGCCAGTCAATGGCCTCCATGTCCTTCCATTCGCCGTTGTGCCAGTATTGATGCTCGTTATCAGGGTTGAGCTTCTCCACGTAGAAATCGGTCTGGCACACCATAGCCGACGTGCTTCCCCACGCAACGCGGTCGTTGTGCCCAAGCACCACGCCGGGCACCCCAATGAAGCAGATGCCGCTAACGTTCAAACCCGGCGCCACCAAATGCACTTGAGCGCCCTTCGCCGGCGAACTGAACCCCATCATCGGCGACAGGAACAGCATCGCATTGCCGGTGGTGCTTCGCTCCGGTGAGACCGCCCACACCTGACTCCCCCACTTCGTCAGTACCTCCTGCTCACGCGCATAGTCGTTCGCCTCGAACCGCCGGTCCAACGCAGCAATCACCGAGTCCGGGTCGAACTCCGCAATCACCGGATCTTCAGCAGCGAGCACCGTGCCAGGAGCAACCCGTTTCTCGCTGTGGTCCGTGGTAGGCGCGGTCGGTACATTCGATGGCAATGCATCGTGCAGCATCGCTTGCTTGAAGCGCTCGCCCCGCAGCACCTTCAAGATACCCATCAGCTTCCGGATGTCCATCGAGTTTCCGCCACCCACATCGCCCACTACGTTCATGTAGTGAGCCGCCCCCGCGGCAACTTCCACCATCCGGAAGGGCGGCCGTTCCGGCACATACTTGGCCATGTACGCGTTTGCCCCGTCCAGGTAGGCCTGCATGTAGCTAAGGATCTCGGGCGCCAGGCCCTCAAGCATCTCTAGAAGCTCCTGCTCGGGATACGTGCTCGTACGCATGCGCTCGTCGGAACGGCGCGCGTTGGCGTCGAGAATGGCCCGTCGGCCCATCACGCTGTCGCTCGTCCGGATAATCTGAATGCACCGATCTTCCATGATCACATAGCCCTGCGCACGAAACGCCGCCTCAATCGACGGCGCAAACACGTGCGGCACACCGAAACTGTCGCGATACACTTCGATATGGTCGCCGGACAACGTCAGCGTGTACCAGCCGGACTGCGGAAGAGGAAGATCGTCGCGTTCGGGCATGAACGCATAGGCCTCCGCCTGTTCCAGCAACTCTTTCTCAGAAACCGCCGCACTTGGCGCGGCGCCAACCGCCCACACCAACAACGACAACCCTATTGACAGACGAATCTTACGCATAAACCTCTTGTCCTGAAAGACCTGTGTGAAACGGTCGTTGACCCATGAAAACGGGCGAGATTACCAACGCATGCAGTCCTTTAGTATACCATGGCCGGACCGTGAAACGCATCCAGCCCCCCCGATTCCCCAATCCGAGCAATGGCTAGTCACCACACCTCCCGCACCCGCACGGTGCATTCGGCCATGTCCAACCTATCAACAATTACCTACGACGGAAGCGTTTGTTACGTTCTCATGCACTGCACGTCACATCACAGGCCATTGAACGCACTCGACCAATTGCGCTACCGTCAACATCGTGCGTAGGGGTCGCATGCTGGGGAGAAACACCGTGAAGCAACACGTACCAAGCCGACGCGAGTTTGTGACCTACGGAGGGTTGGCCGCGACCGCGGCCGGTCTGGCCGGCGCGAGTCCACAACCGCGGCCCAACACACAACCCGGTCTACGGCCCGGCGAAGCCTCCTCCGCCAGGCGCCCCAATGTTCTGCTCATCATGACCGATCAACACCGCGCGGACCTCATGACCTGCGCGGGCCGCGACCTCGTGCCCACGCCGAACATCGACCGTATTGCCGAACGCGGCGTTCGGTTCGAGAACGCCTACTGCCCATATCCTGTGTGCCTCGCGTCGCGCAGCGCCATGCTGACAGGTCTCTACGCCCACACAACGGGCGCCATCAACAACAACGACCGTCTCGACTGGCGTTACCGCACCATGGCGCACCATTTTGCCGACCACGGGTACCTGACCGGCCTTATCGGCAAGATGCACTTCAACGATGTGCATAACCACGGCTTCGAATACTACATGCACATCAACGACTGGCTCATGTACCTCGGCCCGAAACAACGCCATTACGCCAACGAAATCGCCAACCATCCCCTCTCCCCGAAATTCCACGACACCATGGTCGACGATGGAGCGGGCTTCCCCGATGTGGCGGACCTGTGGGACGGACCCAGCCCATGGGTAGGCAATGTGGAGCGGAACGATTTCGCGACCATGGCGTCACAACTCGACGCCGAAGACCATATGGAGGCTTTCCTGGTTCGCGAAACGTGCAAGTTCATGCGCCGGTACCAGGACCAGCCTTTCTTCCTTGTGTGCAGCCTGATGAAGCCGCACACACCCCTCTTCGCGCCCAAGGAATGGGCGGACCGCTACCCGGTCGACGCGGAGGAGTTGCCCGAGGTGGGCGATATCGCGTCCTACCCACAACATGTCCGGAATCGTATCCGCAACTTCGAGAAGAAAGACCCGCAACTCCGCAAGGCCCATCGCGCGGGCTATCACGCCAATCTCGCCTATGTGGACGCCTGTATCGGGACGCTGGTGGATACACTGGACGAAATGGGGTTGTGGCAGAACACCATCGTCGTCTACACGTCCGACCACGGCGAAATGGACGGCGACCACGGGATGTACCAGAAATTCTGCCTCTTCGATCCCTCGGTGAAAGTGCCACTCATCGTGTGCCATCCGCCCCAGATCCCCGAAGGCGAGGTCACGAAGGCCCTCACAGGCCAGATCGGCCTCTACCCCACGTTGACCGATCTCGCCGGTCTGCCCGATCCCACGGACACCGCGGTCGTCCCCATGGACGGCGCCCCGGATCGCATCGAAGCCCAGTCCTTCGCCGACGTGGCACGCCAGCCCGACTCAACCGGACCCGACGCCGTGTTCAGCGAATTCCATCTGCGGGCGAAGCCTTGCCAGTTCATGCTGCGCACGGACCAGTACAAGTACATTCACAATGAAGGTCGTGGCCATGAACTCTATGACCTGATTGCGGACCCCGGCGAGAGCATCAACCTGGCCGAGGACCCGGTCCGCGCCGACATCATCACGCGCCTGCGCCGCCGACTCGCGGACTTCTACGACCCCGGACGCAACCCCTTCCGCCCCGCCTAGAGCGGTGCAGTGGATCTGTTGAGGAACTCCCTGACACTCGGACACTGTCAATCCCGGACCTACGCCAATTCGTGTCCGTGTGAGGAGTCACCGGGAACCCTGAGAACAGAAGCGAAAACGCCGGGACTGACCCCAGCGAGCGTAGCGAGACGGGTCTGTCCCTGGCCTTTTCGCGGCCTGCGCGCCAAGCCGGGACTTCTTCAACAGTCCTTCAACTCCCTTCTCTCTCACCAAGGGCCTTGCCCGTCACCACGTCCTTCCCCTCCAAAGCACGTGTGATGGTCAACGCCACCTGTTTCGCCAGAAAGGCAGACCCCTCCGGCGTGAAATGGACATTTCTCGGCTTCTGATGCTTCTCTAACTCAGGTAGCACATAGGCATACAAGTCATCGATTTCCACGCCCCACTTCCTCATCACGCCTGCCGCTGCCTCATTGTAGAGCACATCGTCACCCTTGATGCGCCCCGCTGCACCTACAGGGACCGGCGTCGTTGAAGTCCATATCAACGTCGCGCCCGTGGCCTTCAGCTTCCCCACCAGCGCGTCCAGGTTCTTCTCGTACTCCTCCAGTGCGGTCACCCTGTCAGCAGAGGAGTCCAACTTCCGGCCACGCATCCGTTTCAGGTCGTGAAGCCCCCAATTGAAATGGATGACGTCCCATTCGGCCTCGCCGATCCATTTGTCCAGTTCCGCCAAACCTCGCGACGTGTCTCCACCATTGGTGGGAATCCGCAACAGGTTGGCCTTCCCCTTCAGCAACTCGCGTGTCGATGCGGTGTAACCAATGGAAATAGAATCGCCAATCAGAAGCACCCTCGGCAGCGCTGGTTCCTCCCGAACATAGGCGAAGGCCGGGCTCTTCATGGCCTTCGAACCAACCTTCTGCTCCCACGCCAACTGGGCAGTGGACTTCGGTTGCTCCTGTGCCACGGCGTTCATCGCACACGGCACCACACACAACATCACGAGTACAAATCCCAAGAAACGCATCACGCTGCGTCCTCCCACGTTGCTCACTTTCACTCCGCCCACAGCCCACCGCCAGATTCTAGCCTTGCTGCCCAACACCGTCAATCCGTTCTTGGACTCAGGGCACAGAAATGGGTACACTCCGCCTGCGTTGGGGCAACGTTTGGGTGCGAAACGGAGACATACGATGAAACGGACGATGATTGGCATCGCCATTCTGGCGGGATTGGCCTTGACGGCCGTCGCGGACGGGCCGCTCGAAGTATGGACCGTCGATCCTATAGTGAAGGTCTTCCAAGACGCGAAACCCACACGGACCAAGGAGGCCTTTGTCGAGGTCGCCCGCGGCGAATACGCCAGCATCCAGGTGGTCGTACGATCGGGCAAAGCAATCACGGGGCTCACCTCCTCCGTGGATCCCCTGACGCTGGAGGGCGGCGGCGCGACCCTCACGCCACACGATCCCCGGTTTGTCGGCTATGTCCCTGTCAACAACCCCACCACGAAGCCGTCAAAGGACCAGCTACGCGTGCCCCCCGCCCTCTTCCCGGACCCGCTCCTCGAAGTCGACCAGGTTGACGTGGACGCAGGCAACGCGCAGCCGATCTGGGTCACGGTGAAGATCCCTCTGGACGCACAACCCGGCCTGTACAAGGGAACGCTCAACATCGCTGCCACCGTTGGCGGCTCAGCGGCAAAGGCCAGTTTTCCCCTGTCCGTACACGTCTATCCCGTGACCATTGAGTCCACGCGACTCTGGGTCACGAACTGGTTCGGAATCAACGCAGCAATCAAGGATGCAGAAACCCAAGAGTACGACGATCTCGTGCGCGCCTACGCCCGCAACATGGCCGAACACCGACAGAACGTCGCCCTCATCAACACCATGGGGCTCGCCAATTTCGGTGTGAACGACCAAGGCGCCCTCACCGTCGACTTCAGCCGCTTCGACAAGATGGTCGAGATCTTCATGGAAGAGGGCATGTGCCGCCGAATCGAAGGAGGCCACATCGCCGGCCGCCGGAAAGGCTGGACCTCAGACTTCCGCATCAACATTCGCGAAGTGAAGGACGGCAAAGTCGCGGCTCGACGGGCCGAACCGGACAGCGACGAGGCCAGACAATTCTACTCGTTCTACTTCCCAGCCCTGGTGGCCCACCTCAAGGAGAAGGGCTGGCTCGACATCTACATGCAGCATCTCGCCGACGAACCCATCGCCACGAACGCCGACACCTACCAGGAGATGGGCAAGCTCGTCGAAGCCTACGGACCCGAGTTGCGCACCATCGATGCGTCCCACACCACCCAACTCGTTGGCGCCATCGACATCTGGGTACCCCAGACCAACTACCTGCACAAGGACTACGACTTCTACCAGGAGCGCCAGAAGGCCGGCGACGAGGTATGGATGTACACCTGCGTCGTGCCCCAGGAAGAATACGCCAACCGGTTCATCGAACTGCCGCTCATCAAGACGCGCCTCCTCCACTGGATCAACTTCAGATACAACGCCACCGGCTACCTCCATTGGGGCTACAACAAATGGCGCAAAGACCCCTACAAAGACCTCACGCCACCCTTCTGGGCCCGCGGAACCCTCCCCGCCGGCGACGCATGGATCGTGTACCCCGGCAAAGGCAAGCCCTGGGACTCCATCCGCTGGGAAGCCATGCGCGACGGCATCGACGACCACGAACTGCTCAGCATGCTCGCCGACCGCGATCCCAAGGCCGCGCACAAGATCGCCAAACGCCACATCCGCGATTTCGACAAGTACAACACCAGTCCAAAGAAGTTCCGCGCCACACGGCGCAAGCTTCTCAAGGAGTTGACCGAAGACTAAGGTCAACATGCTAGAATCCACGAGGCCCTAGGCGGCGCAACGCACCGTACCAAAGTCTTCTCCGAAAGGGGGTCCGGGGGAAAACGCTCTTCTTCGGAACAGGGTTGTCCCCCGCTCCCCCTCACTCCCCAAAGGAGCCTAGCGATGCCGGACCAGCCGAATATCCTCTTCATCTTCAGCGACCAGCAGCGGTGGGACACGCTTGGGTGTTACGGAAGCCCCATCGATCTGACGCCCAACCTCGACGCCATGGCCGCCGGCGGCGTCCGCTTCGACAAGGCCTTCACCTGCCAACCCGTATGCGGTCCGGCCCGCTCATGCCTTCAGACCGGACTCTACGCCACCGAGACCGGATGTTGGCGCAACGACATCGCCCTGCCCCAGAACATCCCCACCGTGCCGCGCCGTCTCCGCGCCGCGGGTTACGAGGTGGGCTACATCGGGAAATGGCACCTGGCATCGACGGGTGAGGACAACAACTATCGCACCAAACCCGTCCCGCCCGAACTGCGCGGAGGGTATGACGACTACTGGCTGGCGTCCGACGTGCTCGAGTTCACGTCTCACGCCTACGACGGCCACATGTTCAACGCCGACATGGATCGCGTCGAATTCCCCGAAGGGAAGTACCGGGTCGACGCCCTGACTGGATTCGCCCTCGACTACCTGCGCACCCGCGACCGTGAACAGCCCTTCTTCCTCTTTCTCTCCTTCATCGAACCGCACCACCAAAACGATCACAACCATTTCGAAGGGCCGACCGGCTCCAAGGACCGCTTCAAGAACGCGCCCGTCCCAGCCGACCTCGAGGGGACCGACGGCGATTGGCGCGAAGAATGGGCCGACTACCTCGGATGCTGCGGCCGGTTGGACGAGGCCGTGGGCTGTCTCCGCGCCGAACTGGATGCACTCGGACTCGCCGACGATACCTTGGTCATCTACACCAGCGACCACGGGTGCCATTTCCGCACACGAAACAGCGAGTACAAACGTTCATGCCACGAAAATACCATCCGCGTGCCCATGGTGGTGAACGGGCCGGGGTTCCGGGGCGGCCAGGTTGCGGACAACCTCGTCAGCCTCATCGACCTCCCCCCCACGATCATGTCCGCCGCGGGAGAAAACGCCGACGACATGCAGGGTCGTTCGTTGCAGCCTCTGGCAGACGGAACGGCCGAGGAATGGTTGGACGAGGTGTTTGTGCAGATCAGTGAGAGTCAGACTGGACGCGCCATCCGCACCCCGCGTTGGAAGTACTCCGTCCGCGCACCGGGAAAGAGTGCGGCCCGTGCCGACGCCTACCACGAAGACTTCCTCTACGACCTCAACGCCGACCCACACGAGAAGACCAATCTGGTGCGCGCCCCCGCCCACGAAGGGACACGCGCCGTCCTCAGAGATCGCCTGATCCGACGCATGAAGGAAGCCAACGAGAAGACGCCAAGGATTCTGCCCCCCCAGGAAAGCCTAGGCTAGAACTTCACCCCCGCTCCCCTGTCCACGAAGTCCATAGGGTCCATACCGTCCATCCTCGTGACGAACGGCACACACCTGTCAGGAAGGGTCGATCTCGGTGAAGGGAAGTACCCGCCTATCCGGCGGTCGGGAGGGGTCGTCCATCCGGGCCAGCAGGACCTCCGCGGCCTGCACGCCTATATCGTGAGCACGCTGCCGAACCGCCATGATCGGCGTCCCCAGAGCATCGACATGGTGTTCGTCATCCACCGCTGCCACTTCAAAGTCCTTGGGGACATCGTAGCCCAGCTTCAGCAACTGAGTGATGACCACCTCGGCCAAGTAGTCGTTGGTACACAAAAACGCTGTCGGGGCCTCGCGCAACGCCACAATCTCGTTGATGATGCCTTGCGCCTTGCCGTCCTCCGGGTTGAAGTCGCCTCGATACTCCTCAAGAACGGGAAGCCCGGCCTCCTTCAAGGCACGGCAGTGTCCCGCGTAGCGATCCTCACCCGACGTCGAACTACCCGGCCTCGTGACGAACCCTATGCTCTCGTGGCCTCGATCCAGGAGTTGCGTCGTCAGATGGTAGCCGATGGCGTCGTTATCCGAAACCACGGAATCCACTTCGAGACCCGGCACGTACCGGTCGATCAGGATAAAAGGAAACCCCGAGTCCACAAGCGAATGGAGCGCCTCAACCGTCTCTTCTGCCTCAGCGCACTGGAGCCACACGACCGATCCGCCCGCCCCCGAGGCCCGCAGGTGTTTCAGAAACTCGACCTCGCTGGTCGCGTCGACTTTCAGGTCATAGACCACGGTCTGATAACCGGCCCCATTCAAACGCGACGCCAGCGCCCCGAGGATGTCGCGGGGAAAGAGTCCAAAGTACATAGGCAGAGCGATGGCAATGGTCTTCGTGCCAAAGAGTGAAAGGCTATGACGGCGCTGTTCCGGCGCCGCCACCACCGACCGCCGACCCTGAGAACGGAGGATGTACCCCTCCAACTCCAACTCGCGGAGCGCCTGGCGCGCTTGGTTCCGGCTTACCCCGTGCTCATCAACCAGATCTTGTTCCGAGGGCAGAAAGGCTCCCTCTTCCAGATCGCCGGATTCAATGCGAGTCTTCAGGGACCGCTTGATTCCTTCGTACACGTGGTTCTGTGCCATGGTTCTGTTGTAGTCCTATCACCTTCGACATATCAAGTGAGCGTCTATGCCCACGCCCAAAAGCGTCCCCGAAAGACCAATCAAGTCCCAGCGAGACCTTTACATATTACCAACCCGAGCCAACTTGGTCAAGAGTCAAACAACTTGGTTGACAAGTTGGAGGCTTATTGATATAGTCAATTCGTGCTAATTATCACAAAGGGATCGTAATCCCTGGGAAACGAACAGGAGGATATAAGATGTCCAGGAGAGAACGTGGGTTTACGCTGATTGAACTGCTCGTAGTCATTGCCATTATTGGTATCCTTGCCGCCATCCTGCTGCCCGCGCTCGCGCGTGCCCGTGAAGCGGCCCGCCGCGCGTCGTGCCAAAACAATCTGAAACAGATGGGTATCGTGTTC
This sequence comes from bacterium, assembly GCA_024231375.1. The sequence goes on from JAAEQP010000901.1 coordinate 11,851, forward strand.
AAAATGTACGCCAACGAGTCGAAAGGCGAGAAGTTCCCCTCCATCCAGTTGTGGAAGGGCGATAGCGGCGCGGCGACAGATTGTCAGCCTCAGACCTCGGCCGAGTTCATCTTCAACGGCCCGAGTGTCTACCCTGAGTACCTGACGGACGTGAACGTCCTCATTTGCCCCTCCGACTCCGGTGGCGCAGGCGACATCGAAGGCGGCCGCATGAGCTTCTTCCACGACCCGGCCCAGGGAACCAACCCCTGCCGATTCAACGACGGCTCGTACATCTATCTGGGATGGGCCATCCCGGACAACGCCCTCTACGTCAACCCTGCCACCCGCAACGACGCGGGCATCACCGCGGCGAGCATCGGTTCCTACATCAGCGCAGACGCACTGGCCGCACTCGCGACCATCATGGGCGGCTTCCCGCCCGTAGGCGACGCCCTCGACAGCGACGTGCCGGGCGGCAACACGACCTTCTACCGTCTGCGTGAAGGCATCGAACGCTTCTTCATTAGCGACATCAACAATCCTGCCGCCACGGCCACGGCCCAGAGCGAACTGTGGATCATGGCAGACAGCTTCGGCACCGAGATCGAACAGTACAACCATATCCCCGGTGGCGGCAACGTGCTCTACATGGACGGCCATGTGGCCTTCAACCGCTACCCCAGCGACACCCCCATCTCCCGCGCATTCGCCGTGTTGATGGAGATTCGGTAGGATCGCCGCCGACCGTTCGGTCAGCTTGACCGCAACGACATAACCTTCAAACAGAGCCGGCCGCGGACACACCGTCCGCGGCCGGTTTCGTTGTCGAAAACGGGGACTGTACCA
>JAAEQP010000902.1 GCA_024231375.1 bacterium
GATGGAGTGGATGGAGTGGATGGAGTGGATGGAGTGGATGGAGTGGATGGAGTGGATGGAGTGGATGGAGTGGATGGAGTGGATGGAGTGGATGGAGTGGATGGAGTGGATGGAGTGGATGGAGTGGACGGGATGGACGGGATGGACGCGCCTTCGCACCGTACGGTATCTCTGCGCGTGACGAAAGCTTGCCTTTCGGTCCTACAGCCGCTCTCCTCGCGTGATGACGGATACGCGGGCGCGGGGGCGGACGTTGGGATCGGGGTCGCAGGTGAACTGGGCGGTGTTGTCGCCGGAGGCGGCTTCGGGGGCGGTGCCTTGGGGCGTGACTTCTTCGAGGAGTTCGCCTTTGGGGCCGTAGAGGGTGCAGTCGGTCATGGAGCGGAATTCGAGGTAGCAGCCGGTCTTGATTTCGGTGGGGAAGATGACGGTCTTGCCGCCGATGGTGACTCTGGGATTGCGGAGGGCGGTGTCGACGAGGGGGAGGGCTCTGACAGGTCCGACGAGGCACTTGACCTCTTTGTCTTTCGGCAGGTTGATGTACCAGAGCCAGAGGCCGTCGATGTGGGCGTAGTTCACGGATTCCCGGTAGATCCCGTAGCCGCTGCCGCCGTAGGGCCAGCCGTAATCGTTGGCGCGGCCGCCTTCGGGTTCGACGAGTTCCATGTAGCGCCAGCCGGTGAAGTCGAGAATGACGTAGCGGTCGCAAATGCCGCCCGCGATGTGGTGGGGTGTTTTGAGTTGGACGTTGAGGACGGCGCCGCTCCCGTCGCCGTGGACCCACAAGCCGAGGCCGTGCTGTTTCGAGATGTCCAATACGGGATTGAACAGACGGGCGAACTTGACCCAACTCTGTTTGGGGGTGTCGTGAGGACTCGTGGCGGTGTAGGCGGCGTAGTGGGTGTCCGCGGGCAGACCGGGTGCGGGTTCAACGCCGCTCTCTTGGGCTGTGGTGCTGGTGATCGCGGCTTTCACGTCGGCCCGGGCCTGGTAGGCGCCGTAGAGGGCGGTGTCGCTGAAGTCTTCGATGACGATGCCTTCGGGGGCGTCGTTGGGGGCGACGGATTGCAGGGCTTCGATGCGTAGCTGGACGGGCTGGGGTTTGAAGGTGTTGGGCACGGTCCAGCGGTGGGCGCCGTCTTCTTGGGTAGAGAAGCGGTGTTGGGCGTACTTCACTTCGCGGAAGCGCCAGTTCTTGGCGTCGTCCTGTTCGAGGGTGAACTCATCGCCGGGTACGCGCAGGCGGGCTTTGATGGCTTCGGAGAAATAGCCTGCGTGGCGGAGTTCTTCGTATTGGCGGAAGATGGGGGCGAGGCGTTCGTAGGC
>JAAEQP010000903.1 GCA_024231375.1 bacterium
CGGGAGCATCAAGGGCGGGCTGGCTGCCTTCAAGTCGGCCGACGGCATCCACTGGTCCTACATCCGCAAGGAACCCGTGATCACGAAGGGCGCGTTCGACTCGCAGAACCTCGCCTTCTGGGACGCGGTCCGAGGCGAATACCGGGACTACCACCGCGGGTTCCAGAAGCGCGTGCGCGACATCATGACCTGCACGTCGAAGGACTTCGTCAACTGGACCGACCCGGTGTGGATCGACTACGGCAAGGCCACACCTGAACACCTGTACACCAACGCCATCAGGCCCTACGCCCGTGCGCCGCACATCTTCATGGGGTTCCCGAAACGGTTCATTCCGAGCCGGCGGGCGGCCGGGAACCGGATGCCCGGACTGTCCGACGGCGTGTTCATGACCAGCCGTGACGGGTTGAGCTTCAAACGTTGGGGCGAGGCCCTGATACGTCCGGGCCTGCAACCGAAACGGTGGGTTAACCGTAACAATCTAACGGCCTGGGGTATCGTTGAGACTTCCCCCGTGATCCCC
>JAAEQP010000904.1 GCA_024231375.1 bacterium
CACCGGGAGAGCTTCTCGCGATCCTTGGGCGTGTCTGGGAACACCCGGTCGACGTACTCGAGCGTGGGCGTCGTCGAGAACTGCTCGGGCGCGTGGCACAGGAAGGCATCGAATCCTTCTTTAGGATGATAGTCCATGGCCTTGGCGATCCCTTCAACCAGATCCGAGGTAGCCACGTACTGAAGCAGATCCGGAACGTCGGGCGCGGGACGGGGCTTGAACGTCTCCTCAAGGTGCAGCGGCATGATGTACGACGGGCGCAGGACGACGGCCGGCTTGTTGAATCGCTTCACATACTGCCGGCACCAGTGCTCGCAGTGCAGCTTCGAGCCGCCGTAGTACTCGACGGTGACGAAGGGGTGGGACTCGTCGAATGGCAGAACGTGCGGCATGAATTCTTCCCGCACTTCCTCCAGCACCCCGTGCACGCGAATCGTCGAGATGAAGACAAATTGCTCCACTTCTTTGCGCGCGCCCGCCTCTTCCAGCATGTTGACTGTGCCGATGAGATTCCCCTTCAGGAGTTCGTCGAAGGGGGGGCGATTCGAGGGAATGGCGCCGCAATGCACGACCGTATCGATTCCTTCGAAGGCTTCGGCTACGGCGTCCCGATCCGCGGCAGTGCCTACGTGGACAGGGCCGATCCCGCGAAGTTCAGGGCCTTCTTGTTCGCGGACGTCGAACTGGACGACGTCGTGGTGGGGCGCAAGGTGGCGGACCAGTGCGCTCCCCAACTTGCCGCTCGATCCCGTGACCAGAACGCAGCGCCGTTTCATTCCAATGGCCTCCAGCGTCTCACGACCGTTTGCACCGATACTCCGGGCGCCACCCCAGAGTCTCGCGTGCGTGCGCCGTGTCGATCAGCGCGCCAAAGCCGTCGGCACCTTGCAGCTTCTCCCGGTCGACCCGTACGCCGGGGCAGAACCGATCCACCAACTCGAGCGTGGGCATTGTCGTGTATTGGTCGTCGGCATTGCACAAGAAGGCGTCGAAGCCGTTCGGCGGATGATAGTCCAGCGCCGAGTCGATGGCGCGGACCAGGTCGCCCGTTCCGACGTAGTCGTAGAAGCGTGGGTCAGCGGCTGGCTCGTGGGCCGCGAAGGTGGGCTCCTCATCCGGCCGAATGATACGGGTGGGACGTATGGAAACGACCGGCTTCCCGGTATTCTGCACGTACACCCGGCACCAGTACTCGCCCTGGACCTTCGAACAGCAGTACATGTCGCTGTTGTGCGTCGGATGGTCCTCGTCGATAGGCAGGTACTCGGGCATGTGCTTGTCGGCGGGCGGCACAAAGATGCCATGCCAACAGAGCGACGAAATGAAGAGGAACCGCTCGACCGATGAATTCTCCGACGCAGCCTGCAGCACATTGAACGTGCCCATGACGTTGGTCTCGATGAGTCGATGACAGGCCTTGATGTTCCCGGGAATCGCCGCGCTATGAATGACGGCGTCGACCCCTTCCATGGCGTCGGTCACGACAACCGGATCCGTCGTCGAGCCAACGACCACGCGACCAAGTTCGGCCTGCTCCTTGTCCGATGGTGCCGTGAGGTCCAGTTGGACGATATCGCAGTGCGGCCCGAAGTGCCGGGCCAGGGCCGCGCCAAGTCGTCCGCTCGTGCCGGTGATGAGGATCCGTTTCATTTGAACTCCATGTCCCGCGGTGAATCTCGCAACGATCTCCCGCGGCGCACAGATATAGCGCCAAACGCAGAGAAATGCAAGGCTCCAAGATTCCGACAGGGCGAAACCACGTCTCGGCAGACGGGGCAATCGCATCGAATGTACAGATATGAAGGTCCCCCTTTGAAGGGGGATTTAGGGGGATGTTGACGCTTCCAGCG
>JAAEQP010000905.1 GCA_024231375.1 bacterium
CGATCTCTTCTTTCGCCAGCCTTTCTGACGGCCTACGGGCAGCGGTCGCACGCGTCGACCCAGGAGCGTCTCGACCTTGCTGAGAAACGCGTCGTCACCCAAAGGACGGCCCGTTCGCGTGTGGGCGCGCAAATGCTCGATCATGGCGTCTGAATCCGCAATCGCCTTCAGCGTCGCCTTCCACTCCGTCACCGGCATCTGTTCGAACCATGCGCTCAACCCCAGCATCCCCGACGGGTCGCCGCCCTCCCCGCAATGCGCCGCCGCGCTCGACCACGCATACTCCCACGCATGTTCTACCATTCCCGCTCGAACCGGGTTCAGTTCCACGTACGCCGCTGCATGGTGCGCGTGCGCCTCATCCAGTGGGCACGAATAGAAACGGCTTTGCCAGAAATGCCCCAGCCGCCCATACAACCGGTGCACGTACTGCGCGTACATCAGGTGCGTGCGCCCCAGCGCCCTGGACAGCGACTCCTCCGTCTCTGGGGTGACCACGAGGTGGATGTGGTTGGTCATCAGACAGTACGCCGACACCGTCAACCCATGGCGTTCCGCGCTTTCCTTCAGGTACGACAGATACACCCGGTAATCGTCCTCTACGAAGAAGACGTCCTGCCGGTTGTTCCCTCGTTGCGTCACGTGGTGGGCGACCCCGGGCAACACAATTCGCGCTTGTCGAGGCATGCCGTAAGACTATCACATTCTTCCACTGAGAGCAAATAAAGGGTTACTGTCCCTATTTATTCGATTCCTGCCAGAATGATGAGCACGGTCATTATTGGCGTCATTATGTCCATATATATCAACC
>JAAEQP010000906.1 GCA_024231375.1 bacterium
AGACATCACCCGGCCGCATGCGTGTGCCGCAGTCCTGCAACACGGCACGCACACTCTCCGCCATGGCCCCAAGGTGCACGGGGATGTGATGCGCATTGGCCACAAGGCCGCCATCCGCGCCAAACAAGGCACACGAGAAGTCCAGGCGTTCCTTGATGTTCGTCGAATGGCTCGTGTTCTCGAGCGCCTTGCCCATTTGATCCGCCACCGACATGAACAGGTTGTTGAAGACCTCCAGCATGACCGGGTCGCAGTCCGTACCCACTTGTTCGTGTTCGGCTTCATGCACCGCCGCCGTTAGCACTAGATTCCCCAACGCATCCACCCGTGCTGACCATCCCGGATCAACCACGACCGTTGACGCATCTTCGACCACCATGGCAGGGCCGTCGAAGGTGTCGTGGGGGCACAGGCGGTTCCGGAAGAACACCGGCGTGGGGGTTGGTGTCAGTCGGCGTACGCCATCCACGTCCAATCGGTCGAAGTGAATGCTAACCATATCCACCGCATCCGTTGGTGTCAGTTTACGCGCTTCGGCCTCCGTTGCCTCTTCCCGCAACGCGGCCAAGTCGCGCCGGAGCGCCGCGGTCTCACCGCTCGTGCCTTGGCTGAGCACGCGCACGTTGACCACCTCGATGGCGTGGTCTGGTTCGATGAATCCGTAGCGCTGTTGATGCAATGACTCGAAGTGCACGCGGAGATTTTCATCGGCTTCCACGGAGAGACACGTATCGGTGCCTGCGTAGCGCACATCGGCTGTGCGTGTGTGTTTGATTCGTGCCGAGGGCAATCCATCGCGCGTGATGACCGCCTCGTTTGATTCTTCCATCGCCTTGAAGTGCGATTCCAAGCGAGCCAGGCTGTCCGGCGTTAGTGGTTCCAGTACGCTCTCCACGGCGGCATGTGTTAGGTCGGCGAGTCCCATGCCGTAGGCACTGAGCACGCCAGCATAGGGGTGCAGCAGGATGTGCCGCATGCCCAGGGCCGAAGCGATGGCGCAGGCGTGTTGCGGACCCGCGCCGCCGAAACAGGCCAACACGTATTCCTGTGCGTTGTAGCCCTTGGCCACGCTGATTTCCTTGATGGGACGCACCATGTTCGCGTTGGCGATCCTGACGAATCCAGACGCCACTTCTTCCGCGGAAAGGCATTGTCCCGTGGCGGCCAGTACGACATCGGCCACGTCTTGCATCCGTTGTCGTGCCGCATTGCCATCCAGTGGCTGGTCGGCATTGGAGCCGAAACACGACGGAAAATACGCGGGTTGAATACGCCCCAGCACGAGGTTTGCATCCGTTACCGCCGCGGGTCCGCCCCGGCCATAGCAGGCGGGTCCCGGATTGGCCCCGGCACTCTCAGGCCCCACGGTGAACCGGCCATTCTCGAACTGGAGGATCGAGCCGCCGCCTGCCGCCACGGTCTCAATGTGGATGAGCGGCGACTTGAGGCGCACCCCAGCCACCACCTTCTCGTAAATGCGGTCGAATCCGTGGTCCACGCGGCTGACGTCCGTCGAGGTACCCCCCATGTCAAAACCGATCGCTTTATCGAAACCCGCTAACCGGCACACCTCCGCATAGGCCACAACGCCCCCGGCAGGGCCGGATAGAATCGCATCCTTTCCCGAGAATCGTTCCGCGTCGGCCAATCCACCATGCGACGGCGTGAACCGCAGTTGCACAGCGTGGCCCAGCCCTTGACGCGCCGTCGCGACATAGGCCTGAATCAATGGACTCAGATACGCGTCCGCTGTCGCCGTATCGCCACGTCCCACTGCTTTGATCTCCTTGGCCACCACGTGACTCAGGCTGATTTGAGTGAAACCGAGTTCTTCGGCGAGGGTACCCGCTTGTTGTTCATGTTCGGGATAGGCAAAGC
>JAAEQP010000907.1 GCA_024231375.1 bacterium
CCACCCAGAACGACTTCCGGGACTTCCTCGTCTTCCTCCCAGTCGCCATCGCGGGTCCGCTCGGTCTCCATGGCGGTGGTGTTGAAGAAGAACTGGAGACCGTTGGCGAAGCGCCGCGAGCGCAGGTCCAGTTCCACACCGTAGTTCTCGCGATCGCCTTCCTCGAACAAGGCGTAGCGCACGCCATCGACCGTTCTGAATTCCTTGCTGACCAAAGCGGCGTTGTCCTGGCGGACGAAGAAGCCGGTCAGGCTCGCTTCGCCAAAATGGTCGAAGTGCCGTTTGACGCCCAGGTCGAATTTGCAGCGTTCCTCGTTGCCCGGTCTCTGAAGGTTGGTGTCCAGCAGGCCCGGTTGGGTGGCCAGTTGACCCCAGGCGACATTGCCAAAGAGCGACGTGTCTGTGGTCAACTCGTACGAGGCGCCGAGGTTAATGGTGTGCAGGGGGTCGCCCCAGTCGTCTTCCACCGCCACTGTACTGAGCGGCCCGCCGCTGCCCTCGACGTTGAAGCCGCCGAATTCCTCGACGTGCTCGCGGGTGTAGCGATATCCGATGCTGGTGTCGAGTCGGCCAAAGTCGTGATCGTCGGCGATGACGCCGGAATAGGTGCGGATGTCGGCCGGGTTACCCACGTAGAAGCGCTTGCCCGTGGGGGTCTGCCAGCGGTTGTAGAGTCCGCCGAATCGCAGCGTATTGTCTTCGGTTAGTTTCTGGCTGTGCATGATGCTCGCGCCGTACTCGTAGTCTTCTTCCAGCCGGTCCCGCGGCGGGATGGTGTGTCGCTCGCCGTAGAAGCGTCGTCCCCCATAGTTGGCGATGACCTCCGTGGCGCTCTGGCTGGTCGGTTCGTACCGCAGTTTAGCGACGGTGAGATAGGTGCGCATCGGATTGAACTCGTCGCGGCGGGCCTGGAG
>JAAEQP010000908.1 GCA_024231375.1 bacterium
CAGGACCGGTCGGCGCTTGGGCACTGGGCGGCCTGACCATGATGTGCCTGAGTGATGCAGTTCGCGCTTTCACCTTGGCCGTGGAATCCGAGTGTCGGCCTGGCGTGCGCATCATGATCGCGTGCGGCCCAAAGGCATGGACCCGGCATCCCGTAGCGGATGTGTTGCGAGGGTGGTACGGCGACGAGGTGGACGTGTCGCACTTCGAACAAGAAGGCCACGAATTCGACAGCGTGTACGACCCGGCGCGCATTGAGCGGGAACTGGGATTCGTGGCCCAACGCCTTCCTGAGATGGTCCATCCCGAGTAAGAGAGCAGACCCGTGGGATACGGAGGGGGATCGGCGTCCACCGAGGTCAGTCGGTCGTGTGCAGTACCTGTTGTACCTTCACGACCAGCGCAGGCGCCTTGAAAGGTTTCACCAGGTAGTTTGTCGCCCCGGCGTCAAACGCCTTCATCACGTGGGCATCGTCCGTTTCGCCGGTCACCATCAGGACGGGGGTCCGCTTGTCGTGCTTGCGAATCTTGCGGAGGACCTCGATGCCGGACACCTTGGGCATGTTCCAGTCGAGAAGGATGATGTCGAAGCTGGCCTTGTGGGTGGCGTCGAGCGCGGTGTCCCCATCGTCGGCCTCAATGACGACCTGAAACCCGCAGTGCTTCTGCAGAGTGGTGTGCAGGAGCTTCCTGACCGTCGCCGAATCGTCTACGATCAGGGCCTTCTTCGTCCGTTGGCTCTTGGTGAGGTGGTGGTGATTCTCCAGCACCTGCCTGATCTTCCTGTCGACCGTCGAGGGGCGGAAGGGTTTGACCACGTAGTTGTTGGCGCCAGCGTGGATGGCCTCGACAATGCGTATCTTGTCGCGCTGGGCTGTCACCATGATGATCGGGGTCTTGTTGCCGGACGCACGCAACGCAGTCAGCGCTTCAATGCCGGTCACATTGGGCATGTCCCAGTCCAGAAGGATGACGTCGAACGTGTCCGCACCGGCGCAGTCAATCGCTTCCTGGCCGTCGGTGGCCTCCACCACCTCGAGAATACCGCACTCGTGGCGCAGCACGCCTGTCAGGATACGGCGCGTGACTCGCGAGTCGTCGACTACGAGAGCTTTCACGGGGCTCTCCTTTCACGGAGGTGCGTTGCGATCCAAATGGGGGTGAAGGAGCTACACCTATCCTACCGCGTTGCCACCCATTTGCGCAATCGGCCCGCGGGTATCCGTGGGGCGAGGAAAGGCGTTGATACAACTCACAGATTCCGGCAAGCTGACTAGGGGGAAGCTTTTAGCGCCACCAGTGCGTCCAGAATTTCTACACGCGCCTCATCGGCGACATCGCGGTCGAGCGCGTCCCGCCACCAGAAGCCCCCGAGTGTCTCCTCGTTCAACACGCGGTCGGGGATATCATTCAGCAGCGCGCGCCCTTGTTTCACCGGGGCATCCTGTCTCCCTGCATCCTCGGCCGCCGCGACGGCATCCCTCAGCATGACCAAGTATTCGAAGTCCTCGATGCCTTCCCGGATGGCCTCCATGTGCTTGCCTGCCGTGACGGACGTGGCGTCGATGAAGAAGGGCGCGTAGGCGGTTCGAGGTGCGATGTACTCGTTCCACGACGACACGCCTGCGTTGTCGCCATAGGCCCAGAAGTTGGTCGAAATGGCCCCGTCTTTCCAGCAGGACCACGCCTGCATGCGGTAGTACGCATAGGGATCGAGCAATCGCGCCGGACCCCGGCACGAGTAGTACTCAAGTGTCGTCCCTTTGTCGCGGTGGTCCAGGAAATACTGGCCATACTTTTCCGGGGACTGGAGGGCCATCGTGCGGTTGGGACAGAGGATGTGGCACACCGTTCCCAGTTCGGGATGGGCCTTGCTCATGTTCGAATGGATCGGATCTTCCCAAACCTGGATACCCGAACCCGAGGCGCGAATGGCCTTCGCCCACGCCACGATGAGCGTGTCCGTCGCCATGTCGCGCGGTTCGTCGATGAGCAACCAGACAAAATCCTCCGGCTCGATTCCCCGTTTCTGTGCGTGGGCTGCCCAAAACCTGGTGTAGTCATTCACCGCGTTCTGAAACTCGGGGGTCCCGAGTTCGAACCCGCTGAAGGAAGTCCTGAAGTTCGGGAAGGTACACAGCCTGCGCGCGGAGGGCCAACGCTCCACCCAGCGGTCGAAGTTCGTGGTGTTGGGTTCGCTGACCATGTTGCCTTTGTCGTCGTGCCCACCGTGGGGGATGACGCTACTACGCGCCCACGGCGAATCGACGAAATGTTCGACACAATGAGCCAGGAACGCTTGCCGGTTCTCGTTGGTCACACCATACACGCCCTTGCCGCTTGTGTAGTCCCAGCCGCCGGAGTGCAGCGTCGGACGTTCGGGGAAATCGATCGGATACACATGCAGCGCAATCGGGATCTCGAACCGTTCATCTACGGTGCTCAGCGTGAGCGTGTTTTCGTGGAGACCCGCGTCTGCATGGGCCGAATCGAACGTCAGCCACACTTGCCGTGTGAGGCCGGGCGGCACGTCCACCTGGAACGTAGGGTCGTCCGCGCGGCAATCATCTGGGTCATACCATGCCTGCGGCAGCGCGGCCGCGACGACTCTGCCGGTACGCGTATCCGTCCACTCGACTTGATGGATCTTGATGCCATCCGAGTCGCGTTTGCCAAAGGGACTTTCAATACGCAACCGCACCGTCATGGTTTCTTGCGTGGCGTTGCTGATGTTGAAGGCGGCCGCCCGGTGCTCGTTGCGCATCATATGGACCTCTATGGCGGGCGATGACTTGCGCGGGGGCAAATCCCAAAGGGTGAGGTTGTCCCAGGGACTGTTCGTCTGCCAGACGGTCAAGGGCGCGCGGCGTTGGGCGCGCCACAGTGCCGCCTGCACCTTGAACACCTCCGTATGAAGGGGGTTGAGCGGCAGGATTGCGCGGAAATTCTTGTCAACGGCCGTCTGTTCCGTACGGAACCGTTCCTCTAACCCGTCGATGCGTTCATTCAGGCGTCGGCGTGCGCGCCGCGACGCCTTGGATGCTTCGACGGTGCTTCTCACATCGGCGATGTCGGCTTTCACACGTCGCTGGATGCCCGTGCGCGTCATTTCGATCGGATCGTTCTTTGGCGCCGCGTGCGCGGACACGGCCAGTGTAAGGCAGGCTGCAAGCAGGATTCGGATTCTCAAGAGATTCTCCTTTGGTACTACTAGGAGCTTCGCCGCTCCTTCTCAGTGAGAGGCACCACCAATACGGCGCACTCGGCTTTGCGCACCACTTTCTCGGTCACATTGCCGAATAGCACCTTGTCGAGCGCGGTGTGGCCATGACGGCCGATCACGATGAGGTCGATGTCGTTCTCCGCGGCGAACTCCAGGATCTTCAGGTAGTCCCGGCCAACGCACATTTCTACGCGCAGATCGATGCCCTCCGGGACACGGGGCAGATAGGCCTCGGCTACCTTGGCGTCGATGTCTTTCTTGGCCTTCTCGTCCACGTCTTCCAGTTCGTAGATGTAGGTCTTCCAGAACTGGGCGTCCGGCTCCGGGATCACATGGAGAAGGTAGATGACGCTCTCTGGTCTGCGAATCACCGCATCAAGGGCATAGTCGAAGGCGAAGTCGGCATTATCGGAGAAATCGGTGCAGAACAGAATTCGCCTGTAGGGGCTTTGGGGGAGTTCATCAGCACGCATGGTTCCGTTGACTCCTTATGCCGGGGTCCGGGATACCCCCTCGAACCTGGTCCCTCAACTCGCGCCAATCTTGGCAAGGTTCGGTAGAAACATTGTTATCTGGGGGAAGGCTAACAGAATGAGTGCGGCCACGACCAGCGTCAACAAGAACGGCAAGGCCCCCCGGAACACGGTTGCCAACGGCACATCGCGTTCTATCCCGCTCACGACGTACACATTCACGCCCACGGGCGGCGAGATGACGCCCATCTGGGTCACCACCACGATGATGACGCCGAACCAGATGGGGTCGAAACCCAGTTTTCTGATCACGGGATCGAAGATGGGCACCGTGAGCAGGATGAGGGCCAAGGCATCCACGAAACAACCCGCCACCAGGTAGAATGCGATGATGCAGCACATGATGCCCCAACCGGGCAGTGGCAACTCGCTCAAGTATCCGGCCAACTCGTAGGGGATCCGCGTGAGGGCCAGGAACTTTCCGAAGATGGTGGCGCCCGCCACGATGATCATGACCATGCACGATGTCCGTGCCGTTTCCATCAGTGCGCGCGACAAGACCCTCCAGGTCAACTTGCGCTGGACCGCCGCGATCGCCAGACTCCCCGCCGCGCCAATCGCGGCCGCCTCGGTCGGCGTGAAGAAACCCAGGAACATCCCACCCATCACCACAAGGAACAGGACCAGCGTCTCGGATACGCCCGCCAGCGAAAGCATCTTCTGGCCCCACGTGGTCTTGGGGCCGGCCGGTCCCAGGTGGGGGTTGCGGCGGCAGTTGATGTAGATGGTGATGCAGAACATGACCGCGATGAGCAGTCCCGGTACCACACCGGCGATGAACAGCTTGCCGATGGATTCCTGGGTCATGACGGCGTAGACGATGAACACCACGCTTGGTGGAATCAGCATGCCCAGGCTTCCGCCTGCCGCCACGGCCCCGCTGCCCAACTCCATGCTGTAGCCGAAACGCCGCATTTCGGGCAGAGCCACCGAGGCCATGGTGGCCGCCGTGGCGGGACCCGATCCACAGATGGCCCCGAAGGCCGTACACGCGCCAACGGTCGCCATGGCCAACCCGCCCGGCAACGCGCCGAGCCACTGGTACGCTGTGTTGAAGAGGCGGCGGCTGATGCCCACGTGGAAGGCCAGTTGCCCCATGAATACGAACAGGGGAATCACGGTGAGGGTGTACGCCGACAGGGTGGAGTTGAAGTTGCTCGCCGCCATGGACAGGGCCGCATGCTGGTTGGTGAGACACGCGAATCCGACGAAGCCTACCAGTGCCATGGCGAACGCTACGGGCATGCTCGTGGCCAATAGCACCAGCAACGACACGCATCCGAGAATCCCAACCTGGATTGGCGTCATGGTTTGATCATCTCCCGGCCGGGATGTAGCAGGTTGGAGACGATTACCAGCACCGTGACGGCGCAACACAGGCCCACCACATAGGCCAGCCAGAACACGCGGAGTTGCAGTGTCAGGAAGACCTCGCCGGATCGCCATTGGCTGTTGCCGTACACGACACACTGCCACGCCAACATGCCGAACAGGCCCGCCACCAGAAGTCGGGACACCGTGTCGACCACAATGCGGCCGCGGCGCTTCAGTTTGTGGAAGAAGTACTCGATCGCCACATGGCCCTTGACCGCGGTGGTGTAGGGGAGGGCGCACGCGATGGCGATGGCGCACGCGATGCGGACGATGTCGAAGGATCCCGTGAGCGCTGTGCCCAGCATGCGCATCACCACGTCCACGCACGTGACCCCGATCATGGTCAGTACCGCGAGCCCTGACGCACCGGCGAAGCCGAGCACGGTGACTCGCAGTACTGACGAGGAAAACCGATCCGCCCGTTGCAGGTGGGCAGTGATAGCGCTACCTCGGGACATGGACTATTCGGCGCCCTGCGAGTACTTGGCGATCAGGTTCTGAACGTCCGTCAGGAAAGCCGCCCCGGGCAGCCCCTTCTGGTTGCACGAATTCACGTAGGCGTCGAGGATGGGCTTCACGGCAGCAACCCACTTCGCCTTCTCTTCATCGCTCAGATCGATGGTCTCGCGTCCGAGTTCTTTGACGAAGGCGCGGCCCTTTTCGTCCGCGTCGTCCCAGGCCTGACCGTGTTTGGCAACCCATTCCTGGCTGACTTCCGTGAAGATCGCCTGGATGTCGGCCGGCAGAGCGTCCCATTTGGCCTTGTTGATCGTGACGAACATGGACGTCGTGTAGCCGATGACTGAACTGTCGGTGACAGTCTCGATCACTTCGCCCTGTTTCCAGCCGTCAAGCGTCTCGATGGGGCACAAGGTGGCGTCGACCACGCCCTTCTGCAGGGCTTCGTAGGTCTCCGGCTGGCTCATACCGACCGGCGTGCCGCCGAGGCTGGTCACGATCTTCGCGGAAAGACCCGTCGCGCGGATCTTCAGCCCCGCCACTTCCTCCATCGAATGCACGGGTTTCTTGCTGGCCAGGATGCCGGGGCCGTGGGCATGCACGTACAAGATGTGCGTGTCCGCCACTTCCTCGGGCTGATGCTTCAGTGTCATCTCCGTGGCCACTTGGGTCGCGACCTTGCCGTTGGGATATCCGAGCGGGAGGTCGAGGCCTTCCAGCAAGGGGAACCGGCCCCGGGTGTAGGCGAAGCAACTCATGCCGATGTCGGAGATGCCGTTCACCACGCCTTCGTAGCACTTGGGCGCTTGCGTCAGCGCGCCACCCGGAAACACGTCGATCATCACACGCCCGTTGGTGCGCTTCCCGATTTCTTCAGCCCAGGCTATGGCCGTCACGCACTGGATGTGCGTAGGCGGGAAGAAGATGCTGTAGGACAGTTTGATGGGGTCCGCGGCCGGTTCGGGTGCGGGCTCCGTGGCCGCTGTCGGCTCGGTGGCGCTGCCGGGTTCCGCGGGTGCTGCCGGCTCGGGCTTGGGCCCGCATCCCACCGTTCCAAGCACCAGTACCATCGACAGAATGAAGAACCACGCTACTCGGTTCGCTTTCATGACTCCACCTCCGCAGTGTTAGGAGAACCCCCGCGCCGCCCGGCACGCTTCACGAATCAGGCGTCCCAACCGACAGTTACAACGCAGTATAGATCATTCGCGCCCGATGGGGGAAACAGAATCGCTTGTGCAGACCCGAACTGTCAGGTCACGGCTCGGATGGACCTTCGGCAGGGCATGTCACATTCCGGTGCC
>JAAEQP010000909.1 GCA_024231375.1 bacterium
ATCACCTTCACGCTCCACTCACCGGAACGTCACAAGGACAACCCCATCCTGGTTGGCGACAATCCCTACACCGACCTCGACAAAGCCACGGCGCCTTTCTCGGTCGAACATGACGTACCGACGGCGGCTTTCCGGATGTGGTATACCCCGCACAGCCGCACCGGCTTGGGCTACCACATGGGCATTGGCACAAGCGCCGATGGAATCACGTGGGACTACCCGGACTTGGGCGTCATCGAGTTTCAAGGCAACAAGCACAACAATCTGGTGGTACAACACGTCATCGGCGGGGTCGTGCTACGGGATCCGAACCCCAAGAGCCCTGATGAACGCTACAAATCGGTGTTCTACCGCCACGAACCCAAACCTGTCGGATTCTCGGTCGCGTTCTCTCCCGACGGTGTCCGCTGGGGCCCGCTGGAGTGGATCGCCGAACTGGACGACTCGGGCGACAAGACCGGCACGGGGGCCAGCGACATCGTAAACGCCTTCTATGATGCCGACCGCGAGGAATTCGTGGCGCTGTTCAAGATGTGGTCCCTTCCGGGCGAGTACAGCGTCCCCGTCAAGCGCGGCGTACCCGCCCCCGCCTGTTGTCGGCGCATCATCGGCATGAGCCGAAGCAAGGATTTCCGGACATGGTCGAAGGCCCGGCCCATCGTACGGGCTGATGAACACGACCCACCCACCCTGGAGTTCTACGGCATTCCGTCCATCGTGAAACGCGGCGGCCTATATATTGGCTTCATGCCGTGTCTCATCGACGACGCGCCGCCCGATGGCGTCGGTTGGACCGAACTGATCGTCAGCCGCGACGGCGACCACTGGCATCGCATCCGCCGCCCCTTCCTGCAGCGTGCGATGAAGGAGGAAAAGGCCCCGGACCACGCCATTGCGTGGATCACGGAGGTTGTCGCCGCCGGTGAGCGGGACCATGTCTACTACACGGGCTTGGAATACGGGTACAAAATCGGCGCGCGCTCCGGATGCCTCGCCTTCCTGCGAAAAAACGGTTTCGTGTCCGTTGATGCGGGGGCCGAGCCCGGAAAAGTGATAACCAAAGCACTCAGGCTACCCGCAGGAAACTGTGGGCTCACTGTAAATGCCAATGCCGAGGGGGGCGAGATCCGCG
>JAAEQP010000910.1 GCA_024231375.1 bacterium
CAAGCACTTGGAGAATCGCCTGCTGCACCAAGCGGTCCATCACCGTCGGGATGCCCAATTGACGCACCCCGCCACCAGGCTTGGGGATTTCCACCCCACGCACCGGTTGTGGTTGGTGGGAACCATCGAGCAACGAGGCCATCAGGGATTCCTTGTGCTCTTTCACCCAGACGCCCAGTTCATGGACGGTCATCCCGTCCGCGCCCGGCGCGCCTTTGTTGGCTTGGACCCGTCGATATGCGCGGTTCAAGTTCTCACGCTGGCATACCTCCTCCATCAGGTGCTCGGTCAAGGCTCGTGCTGGGATCGACGCCGTGGTCGCTTGTGACGCCTCGCACGCGGCAGGTCCGGTTCCGCCTTCGCCGCCTGCGCCGGGGCGCAACGGTGCCAACTCCTCAAAGAGGTAGAGCTGGTCGCCGCTAACTTGCTGTCGCTTCACGTCCATCGAGTCGTTCCCGACTGACTCCTTGCATCAAAGGATTCGGCCCTTCGTCCGACCCTGGCGGCTTGGCCTATCTGTTGCTCCACCTTTCGGCCTTGGAGTGCCTCACTAGCCTCGCCGAGTCGTCGGCCTACTATGGCCTCTGCTGACTTCTCGCACGCCGTCCCGACGCGTTGCCACACCGGTAGTCCGGATCGTCCGGACAGCGAACGAGACCTCCCAGGTTAAGTGATGCGGCCTTCGCTCGGGCCCCGCCGGATCTACCGTTCGCGCGTCCGGATGGCCATCCGGCGTCCGCGTCCATTGCCGCGTTACCCTACGCAACCGGCCTTGTATCCGATTTATGTTCGTCGAGTCCGAGGTTTGTGGGCTTCGGCTCCCTTCAGATTCCACCTCGCGATGGACACCCTGGCCTGCTCTAGCGGTTCCGACCATCACGGCC
>JAAEQP010000911.1 GCA_024231375.1 bacterium
CTTGGATAGCGACACGCCTGCATTCGACGGGGCTGTAGGACCCGCATACCGCGTGGGACCGGCCGGCCTATGCGACCCGCCAATGGAAGTGTGGTTGCCTATCCCCGACGGCGTGGACCCGGACGCGGTGACCGTCTACTACTACCTCGACGGCGGAGACGACGCTGGCTGGCATCGCGGCGATGCCGTAGCGGGTTGGCTGGTCCCGGACAGCATGGTAGTGATTGCCGACGAGACCGGCACACGTCTGGGCATGACCATCCGCCACGGAGGCACGGTCCAACTCGCCGACACCGAACTGGTCGTCCAACCGACGACCTCCGCCATCCTGCCGTGGCCCCCCACCGGCGACACCTTGCTCGTGCTGCTGGCCCTGGCGGCTGTGGCGGTTGTGCGGGCGCGAAAACCGGCGCGAGAACGGTGTGAGGAACGATGAAACCGGTTCCGAGTTTGGAGTGCGCCATCACGATGCCCCCTCCGAGGTCGTTGGGAGAGCCCGCATCGTATGATGCTGCCCCATCATGATGGGGGCGGGAAGAGTGTCATCGTGATGACACACTCCACATAGCAGCCACCCGCGAGCACGCATGTGTGTTTTGTGAACACATTGGGCGTATACTAAGCGAACAGCGCGCGAGGTTTCACCAAGGGGGCGGCACGAGGGCAAGCGCTCTAAGAGGCTGCGCTGAACCAGGTTATGGGTCTCGGACATCCCTCCCGTCCAGGTGGCACACCCCTTGCTCCATGCAGACTGAGTTGTTGTGGCATGGGAAGAAGCGGTCGGCTGCAGGCCGGTAGCACGGGGGTGATTGCCAGTGGATACAGACGAACTGAAAGACCCGTTGAGCGCCGAAGAGGGGTGCGAGGTTTCGCCGCAGTTCAAAGGGCTTCTCATGAACCTTCTGAAGCGATTGAACAACGACACGGCCATTCTGGCCCAGTGGATCGGGGTGGACGAAGAAACCCTTCTGCAATGGCTGCGGGACTGACCGGAGGGTTGGGCGGATGTGGAAATGACAGAAGTGTTGAAACACCGATATTCGCGGCGTAGGATGGTAAATGCGACGCTGCAGCGCACTGCCGCACTTGGGGGCCTGAGAGATCATCTATCAGGGCAATTGCGGTACCGGTGTGCGGTGGGGACTATGAACTTATGATCGCGTTTCGACTACAAGGACCGGGGGTCGCGGAACAACGGTTGGAAACAACCGCGCGAACCATCACCATCGGCCGGGCGCCGGACCAGGCCGTGGTGGTGCATGATCCCGCTGTGTCCCGGCATCATGGCGAGGTGTATTTGGAAGGGTGCGATTACTGGTACCGCGATCTTCACAGCACCCACGGAACGTTTGAGTGTTGCGGCGCCAAGCGCACGCCCGTGGACCACCTGCGCTTGTCGGAAGGCATCTGCCTGGCCATTGGCACCCCCGGGGTCACCATGTGCGTCGAGCGGATCGATCTGCCGAAGGAGCCGCACGAAGCGTACACGGCCGAAGCATTGTCCGAAGACCAGCCTGCCGCCGAGGGGCCGGCTCATCGCGCGCCCGCCGACACGTTGGCCTTGCAGGGCATCCTGCGGCTGGACCGGCGGTTGGCCGATGAGGCCGCCGATTCCACGACGGCCATCCTGGGCGCGCTGCTGGCCACTATGACCGAGTTGTACCACGATGCCGAATACGTGGCCATTCTCGAAGCCGTCGACGGCAAACAACGGGTGCTGGACTATGCCCTCCTGGCCGGCGGCCAACGTATACCCGAGATCCCCGAAGCGATTGAACACCTGGCCCGCGCCAAGGCGGGGTTCCTGTTCACGGACGGCCCCGGCATGGAATTCGCGCCTCAAGACGACGCACACGACGGAACGCTGGAACCCACCGGCATGTCGGGCCTGTGCGTGCCCCTGGGCCGCGGCGTGCCCATCCGGTGGGTCCAACTCGAACGGTCCCACGATACCGCGCCCCTCACCCCCCGCGACCTTGATGTGGCGACCTCGCTCGCCACGCGGGCGGGGGATAGGATTGGGGCGGGAGAAGTAGCAGGAAGGAAGGGCGTGTTGTGAGTAGGCGGCACGTCTTCCTAGTCATTCACATTCTCGACTGAGGAACTGGAGGCAAAGAAATGGGACGGTGTAGTACATCATTGCTGTTGACTCTGGGGCTGTTGTTCGCGGCTTCGTTCGCGGGGGCGTCCACAATCGACTGGACCTTTGCGACGGGCACCGACGGGTGGGGACCCGTCTCGCAGACTACCGTGACCTGGGATGCGCGGGACGGCGGCGTGTTGCTTGTCAACAATACAGGCACGTCGGACCCGTATTCCCGCAGCATGACGTTCCCGAGCCCGGTGACCGATGCCGATGTTACGCATGTCAACGCCAAGATTCGCGTGACGACTGGTCCGGGAAGCAACCCCACCCCCGTCTCTTGCACCCTGTTCTTGTTCTCCGATCCCGGGTTCTCGGTGTACAGCTTTCTTCTTGACGAGGGCGTGAACCGAATCTCTCTCCCTCTATCCGCCCCCGATGTAGCACCACTACCGTCGGGTTCCTTCAGCCAAATTCGCCTTGACCTTCCAAATGACGGCAGCAATCATCTGGACACGGAGTTCGAGGTCGACTGGGTAGCGATGACCGACGACCCGGACTACTACCCTGTGGGCGACGACGACCTTACTGGCCGGGAATGGTATGTGAATCTCAATACGCCCGCGAGTGAGGCCTCGCAGGATGGCCTGGCATGGGCTACGGCATTCGACACGATCCAGAAGGGTATCGATGCGGCCAAGTTGGATGGCGGCGGCGAGGTGTGGGTTGCCCAGGGCATCTACGACGAAACGCGTACGGCCGATGTCTTCGCGACGGGAAGCAACACGGGCACTCTGGTGATGAAGTCCAATGTCCGGGTATACGGCGGCTTCACTGGCACAGAGTCGGCGCTGGTCGAACGGGACTGGGAAACCAACGTCACCACCATCTCCGGCGCAACAGCGCGCGATGGGGCAGCGGCGTACAATGTCGTTACAGCCTATCTTTGCAGTGATTTCGTGCTGGACGGATTCACGATTACCGGCGGCGATGCTTCCGGGGCAAATCACTGGACCGAGACCAACGGCGCGGGGGGAGTCTGTGTTGTCGAGGCAGCGAGTAGTACAGTCTCGAACTGCACCATATCCGGCAACGCCTCCTACGGACACGGCGCCGGTCTGAGCGTGTCCATGACGGATGCCATCCATTTCGCCAACTGCACTGTCGCGGCGAATGTCTGCGGTGACGAGGTCTGGAACGCGGGTGGCGGGGCCTACATTTCGAGTTCCCAGGCGGACTTCGCCACGTGCGATTTCTCGTCTAATGAGGCAGAGAACGGCGGTGGTGTGTGGGTTTGGACGGCGGAGACCGACTTCGTCGATTGCAGCTTCACGTCAAACAACGCTGTGAATGGCGGGGGCGTGTGGATTTCAGATGGGTCGGATGCTGACCTCACTGGCTGCACTTTCGAGTCAAACACGGCCGGGAACGCGGGAGCTGTTCTAGTCACCGACTCGGTCGCAAGTATCACCGATAGCGACCTTGTGTCGAATTCGGCCGACTATGAAGGCGGCGCCGTCGTCAACACGGACTCGACGGCGTTCTACACACGTTGTCTGTTCGAGAGTAATCGCACCACGCACGGCAACGGCGGGGCCATGGTCAACACCGATTCGACGCTCCAGTTCGACTCGTGCAGTTTCAAGCGCAACCACGCCGCGCCGTGGAATGCAAGCGGGGGCGTTGCTCTGGGCTGGGGATGTGCCGCCTCGTATACCAACTGCGAGTTTCTGGAGAACAGCACCGCCAGAAGCTTCCCCGGCTGCAAAGATTCGAACAGCGCCACTCGGGCCGCCGACATTCTCTATAGCAACTGTACGTTCGTTGGGAACACCGGCCGTGATTTCCCCATTGACGTCAAAGGAGGATCCGGCTTCATATCGAGTCTGACCATGGTCAACACCGTGGTTTGCATACCTGGCAAGGGCATCTCGCCCAGCGACGATGTCACCTACGACGTTTCCTATTCATGTCTCCCCGCCGCAATGGAGACGCAGGACGAGCCGTTGCCGGTCGGTGATGGCGTTCTCTTCATTGATGCCGACTTCGTGCCGCTTGGAGACGTGGAGTACATGGTTCCGCCTGGGTCGCCTCTGATCGATGCGGGCACAGCGGCCGGCGCGCCAGCCACTGACATTGCGGGCGTCGTTCGCCCGCAGGGCACAGGCATGGACGTTGGTGCGCGCGAGTATGTCGCGGGCACAGACAGTGACGGCGACGGTATCCCGGACGACTACGAAGGAACCGGCGACACCAACAACGACGGGACACCGGACTACCTCGACGACGACAGCGACGGCGACGGAATCCTCGACTCCGTTGAGGGTTACGTGGACCCCGACAACGACGGCCTGGTGAACACGATCGACCTCGACAGCGACAACGACGGCATTCCGGACAGTGTCGAAGGAGCCGGAGACCCGGATGGCGACGGCCTGGCCAATTTTGTGGACACGGACAGCGACGGAGACGGCCACAGCGACTATGATGAGAATCTGGCGGGAACCGATCCTCTGGATGAGAACGACCATCCGGCCGATCCGTCTGCTGAAACCTTCAAGTTCGAGCGGATGTGGCCCACATTCAGCAGCCCTGGTATTTCAACGGCACGTGGGCTCTCTGCGTTCAAGGGAATGACTTCGTGTACGCGAGGCTGGGCAACTACATCTTGAAGTACACCACCAACGGGCAGTTCGTCTCGTTCTGGGGCGGCGCTGGCGACGGTCCCGGCGAGCTTCATGAACCGTGGGATATCGCGGTTTCTGCGGCTGGTGAGGTTCACGTCGCCGACCACGGTAACAAGCGTGTCCAAGTGTTCGACAGCAACGGTGAGTACCTGCGCGAATGGGGTACGTGGGGCTCTGGCCCAGGCCAATTCGGTGCCATCAGGCGCCTCGCGCTCAACTCGCTTGGAGACGTCTATGTTGCCGACCCCGACAACAGCCGGATTCAGAAATTCGATTCCCAGGGCAACTACTTGCTCGAATGGGCAAGTCCCAACTACGGGATCACAAGTCTCGCTGTGAATAGTGCCGATGTTGTGTACGTCGTCAATAACCAGTCCGTCAGTTGGTACGACGCGGATGGCACGCCGCTCGGAACGGCAGGAAGCCATGGTACTGGGAGTGGACAACTCACCGATCCTCATGGCATCGCGTTCGACAGCGTGGACAACTTCTACGTGGCTGACAGAGGCAATTTCCGGATCACCAAATTCGACCCGGACGGCAATGTCATCACCCAGTGGGGCGAGGAGGGGTATGGGGACGGCCAATTGGGTTGGGCCCTCTGCAGTATCGCGATCAGCGACGATGACAAAGTCTACGTCGGCGACGGGGTCGTCGAACCCATGGAGCGGCATCGCATCCAAGTCTTCACCTCCGACGGGGGGTATCTTGGCGATTGGACGGCGGCAGGGACGCGCGATGGGTTGCTGTGTGAGCCAAGTGCGGCCGCTGTTGACGAGATCGGTGACCTCTATATCGCCGACGCCGGCAATAGCCGGATTCAGAAGTTCACGGCCGACGGTCAGCACGTTCTTTCATGGGGAACCCTCGGAAGCGCGCCGGGTCAATTCCACGTGCCCTGCGGTGTGGCCTCTGACGGGGAGGGGTACATCTATGTGACGGAGCAGGACAACCACCGGGTCCAGAAGTTCACTCTGGATGGTGTTTTCGTTCGTCAATGGGGCGGGCACGGCACTGGCCCTGGTCAGTTCGGCACGCCGCGAGCTGTAGCGGTAGCGCCCGATGGCAGCGTCTACGTTGCTGACGGGGGAAGTGTGAATTTTCCGCACTCAGGCGGGAACGACCGGATTCAGAAATTCACGCCGGATGGGGTCTTCCTTCTGGAATGGGGCGAGCCAGGAAGTGGATACGGGCAGTTCGCGTCACCCTCAGCTGTAGCCGTCGACTCCGCAGGCTGCGTGTACGTTTCCGAGGCCCTGAACAACCGTGTTCAGAAGTTCTCATCGGATGGCGTGTTTCTTCAGGCGATGACAGTTGGTTTGCCGGACCAGTCGATTCTCAGCATGGCGATGGACACTGACAACACGCTATGTGCTGCCACGTGGGGCAAGGTCTACCGGTACAGCACCAACGGCGACTACCTGGGCGAGTTTTCGGAGAAGGGGATAGAACCGGGACAGACGGACGAGAACCGCGGCATGGCCGCGGACGGGAACGGTGCGGTTTTCACGGTGGACACGACGTTCCATCGCGTTCAGAAGTTTGTGCCGATGCGGGCATCCTCATACGCCAAAGCCATAATCGTGGCCGGAGGCGGAGCGTTTCCTGGAAATTCGCTGTGGGACGCGACGCAATCGTGCGCGAACTTCGCCTACCGGGCGCTCACGTACCAGGGATTCACGAAGGAGACGATCTACTACCTCTCGTCGGACACAGACCTCGACCTGGACAACAATGGCGTGGCGGACGACGTGGACGGGGACGCCACGAACGCGAATCTCCAGTATGCGCTGGAGACGTGGGCGGGCGCGTTGCACAACGGTCTGCCCACGGGCGATGTGGTGGTGTACCTGGTGGACCATGGCGGGCCGGGCACGTTCCGGATGAGCGGGTTGGAGACGTTGACGTCGACGGAGTTCGCGGCGTGGTTGGATACCCTCCAAGGGGCGGTGTCGGGTACGGTGACGGTGGTGTACGACGCGTGCGAATCGGGTACGTTCATCGCGGATTGCGTGGCGCCGTCGGGCTACCAGGACAAGCGCGTCGTCGCCACGAGTACATCGCCGGGTGAGTCGGCGTACTTCGTCACGCGCGGAACGGTGTCGTTCTCGAATTACTTCTGGACGCAGATTTTCAACGGCGTGCCGGTGGGCGATGCCTTCGACCTGGCGTCGCAGGCGTTGTCGGAGACCTACGATTACCAGACCCCGCTTCTTGAGGACAACGGGAACGCGGTGGCCAACGACGGGGGCGACGGCGCCTTAGCCGCCACGACATACATCGGCAACGGCGTGCAGCAGTTCTGGGAAGGCCCGGAGATTGGAGCCGTAGTCGGCACGCAGACCATCGACGGCACGAGCACGGCCACGTTGTGGGCGGACCCGGTGACGGACGATGACGGGGTGGCGCGGGTCTGGGCCGTGATACGTCCGCCGGACTACGAACAGGAATCGTCGTCGAACCCGGTGGCGGGGCTGCCGACCATCGACCTGCAACCCGCGACCGGCGACCGGTTCGAGGCGGACTATGACGCTTTCACGACGCCGGGCACGTACACGGTGCTCATCTATGCCCGCGACCGCGTGGGCAACACGTCGGTACCGGTGATGACGTCGGTGAGTGTGACGAACCCGCTCAAGCGCCGTGCGGTACTGGTGGCGGGCGGGACTACGTCGGACGTAGATTGGCCAGCCTACGAGCGAACGGTAACCGTGGCCTACGACGCCCTGCGGTTCCAAGGCTACGACGATGAAGACATCTACTTCATGAGTCCCATGGGTCTCGCGGGCGTAGACGTAGCGCCGTCCGTGAGCAACATCCAGTGGGCGCTGAGTGTGGGCCAGAACACGATGACCCAGGACATGATGCTGTACCTGGTGGGTCCGGGCAGCGCATCGGGCTTCATGGTCAGCGGCACGGAAGTGCTGGACGCACCGACGTTGGACACGTGGCTGGACACGTTGCAGGCCACGATTCCGGGCACCATCACGGTGGTGTACGACGCGGACCAGTCCGGCGTGTTCCTGCCGGACCTGACCGCGCCGACGGGGTATGAGGACAAACGCATCGCAATCGCGAGCGCCAGTTCCTCGCAACAGGCCGCGTTCCTGCGTTCGGGCACGATCTCCTTCAGCCAGTTCTTCTGGGTTCGCGTGCTGAACGGTGCCGACACGTTTGAGGCATGGGTCTATGCCATGCAGGCGATGAAAAGGATGCAGACGGCCATGCTTGACGACTCGGGCGATGGCACGTGTCATCCGGTCTACGACGGCATTGTGTCGCGCGACCACTACATCGGCATGGGCATCCTGCTTGCAGGCGACGACCCCTTGATCGGGTCCATCGTGGCGGCGCAGGACCTGACCGCCACGGACACGGCGACCCTGTGGGTGGACGACGTGACCACGACGGGCGTCATTGACCGGGTCTGGGCGGTGGTGACCTTGCCGGACAACGACGTGACGACGGTCGAACTGCTCGACGTGGGCGGTGGTCGCTACGAGGCCGCATGGAGCGGGTTCAGTGTCTACGGAACCTATGGCGTGGCCGCGTTCGCGACGGACACCGAAGGCAATGTGTCCGCGCCGGCCGAGACCGAGGTGCGGCGGCTGGACGGTCCGGACGCCTACGAAGACGACGACACGGCGGCGGCCGCCACGTGGACGGGGTTGGTGTATGCAGGCGGTACGGTGCAGACCCACAACTTCCATGACGCAGGCGACGCGGACTGGGTGGCCTTCGATTCGACTGCAGGCACGACCATCACGATAGAAACGTTGAACTGCGGGTCGAACTGCAACACCTGGGCCCAGTTGTACCGCGCGGATGGCACGTCGCTGATTGATGACGACGCATGGGGCCTGGGCGAATACAGCTCGTACATCGCGTGGACGGTAGATACGGACGGCCGGTACCTGGTGCGTGTGAGCCACATCCTGGGCACCGAGTATGGCGCGGACACCAACTACGACCTGCGCATGTGGCAGGAGACGGGTCCGTGCGGCGTCGTGCCGACATTGACGGTCACGGTGCGCAGCACCATGGGCGCGGTGGCGTTGGCGGGTGTGCCGGTAAAGGTGACGGTGTTCGGTGGATTCCCCACGCCGGCGGTGTACACCAACTCGCTGGGCCAGGCACTGTTCCCGGGCATCGCGAGCTACGCCACGTACAACGTAGCCATCACGGACGGCGACTATGTGCCGTACACGAACTCAGTATACGTGCCCTGCTCACCGTACACCGCGCACGCGGTGCAATTGACGCCCTTGGTGACGCCACCCGTGTTGCAGGTGACGTCGTTGCGGAGCGTGGGTGCGCCAACAGGCGCCGCGACCTTCGACGTGGCGAACACGGGTGCAGACACCTTGAACTGGAGTGCAAACGTGCAAGGCGGGGCGGCGAGTTGGTTGACCATCGACTCGGGCGCGTCGGGCGTGGATGCAGGCAGCATCGGCGTGAGTTGCACGGCAAACAGCGCATCCACCTCGCGAAACGGCTACCTCCTGGTGACCGCGACCGACAGCGGTGGCGGGACCGCGGTGAACAGTCCCGTGGAGGTGCAAGTCCACCAATCCGGTGACACCGAAGCGCCGATCATTACCGTGTTGGGCGACAACCCCGTGACCCTCGACGTGGACGCAACCTACACCGACGAAGGCGCAACGGCGGTTGACGCCGTGTGCGGCGCTCTGACGGGGTCCATCCTGACTACGGGGACCGTGGACACCTCTTACGACAGCACCTGGACCATCACGTATACCGTGAGCGACACGGCGGGCCATGTATGCACCGCTAGCCGCACCGTCATCGTGGGCAGTGGCAGCGACCTGCCCTTGGCTTGGTGGGGCGTGTGCCTCTGCATCGTCGCGATGCTTGCCGTCACCCTTGCTATGAGGGGACGCAGCCTCGTGGCGCGGCGGTCCGGTCCGAAAGGAGTCGACCTATGAGTCATGACGATCCGACCAGAATGGGAACACCGACGCCGGGAGGCCCGGGGTATGAACCTACCTCGCCGAAAGCGGGGGACGGTCGCGAGCCGACGGACCCGTGCGACGAGCAGACGATCACGCCGACTCCGGGCATGGATGTCGATCCGCTTCTGGGCATTGAGTTGGGCAACTACCGGGTCGAGGCCCTGCTGGGGAAGGGCGGGTTCGGGCGGGTCTACAAGGCCTATGACACGAAGCTTCAGCGCATTGTGGCGATAAAGTTTCTGATCCGGCCCGACACGGAACAGGACTACAAACTGTTCGAGCGCGAGGCGACGACCATTGCCAGTCTGAACAAGCACCCGAACGTTGTTCAGATCTACGAGTGGGGCGAATACCAGGATCTCACATACTTCGTACTGGAGTACGTGCCGATGAGCGCGTCGACGTTGATCCACACGTATCCCAAGGGGCTTCCGCTTGAGATAGCCCTGGGACGGACGCTTGAATGCGCGCGTGCGCTGGCATCGGCGCACGAGAACGGAGTGATTCACCGTGACATCAAGCCCGCGAACATCCTGTTGGAGGGCGAGGCCGGCCCGGCGAAGATTGCGGACTTCGGTCTGACGCGTATCATGGATTCCTCTGAAGCATCACTCATCACAGGGGTGAGTGGGTCGCCACCGTACATGTCGCCCGAACAGGCATCGGCCGATTCGCTCGATCATCGCACGGACATCTTTTCGCTGGGCGTAGTGCTGTACGAGTTGCTTTCGGGTGGGCGTCCGTTTGAAGGCGACACGTCGGGCGAAGTGATGTCGCGCATTCGGAGCAACAAACGCGTGCCCTTGGCGCAACGCGCGTCCAATCTGCCTCCGTGGGTCATCCAGATTGTGGACAAGGCCACGGCGCACAAGGCGTCCAAACGATTCGCGACGGCCGCCGAGATGGCGGACATTCTGGAGGCCGCCCTCGAAGCTTGCACTTCAAACGGCGCCGCGCCGACCGTGGTGACGGGGGCATCGTCGCGGCTGCGGCGTGGCGTGGTGTGGGCCGTGGGTCTCGCGGCGGCCTGTGCGGTGTTCGTGGCGGGCAGCATGTTGCTGAGCGGGAACGAGCAAGTGAGCGCACTCCAACAAGGCCGCGTGCTGATGGACGCGGGCGACGCAGCTGCCGCGATGCAGTTTTACGACGAGTATCTGGAACGCGATCCGGGGAATGCCGAAGCCCAGATCGGTTTGGGGTATGCGCGGCTCAAACTCGGTGAACGGGACGAGGCCCGAGAAGTGTTTGGGCAGGTCGCGGACGCGGCGTTGCGCAACGAAGGCGAGGGCGCCGTGGCGTTCGACGAAAAAGGCGCCGGGGCTCAGCAGAACCTGGAGGCCCTTGCCGGCGATGGGGCGACCGACTACCTGCGGGTGTTGGTTGCCCGGGCGGCGCTTGGCGGAGGCGACGAGAACAAGGCGCTCGAAGCGCTGCGGCAGGTGGGCGAAGGCAGACTCACGTACGGGTGGCAGCAAGGCGAATACTTGCAGGCTCTGGGCCAGGCCTACTACCGGCTGAAGCAGTTCGACGAGGCCCAATCGGCGTTTCAGGCCCTGCGGACTTCGGGCGTGCCGGCTGACTCCGCGGCCGTGGACCAATACCTGCGCGCGGTGGAACGACAGATGAACAAGGAACACCGCGAAGAGGTGACTGCCCGCGCCAAGCGTCTCGGCGCGTTGATGGATGACGAGGGATACGAGCCTCCGGACGAGGCAGGCGATTGGGACAGCCGCCCCCGAGGATTCTTCGTCCTTCCGACGGAATCGCTCGTTTCTTCGGCCGCTGTTCCTGCGTCCATCGACCCCGCGGAGATCACGGACTTGCTGCACATGTTTGTCGGCGAGGCCCTCGCCGACCGACCGCCGTTGAGGCTGGTCGAGCGCGAGTTGATCAACGAACTGCTGGCTGAACAGGAGCTTTCGGCCCATACCAGCAGTGAGGATGGCCGGGTGGCATTGGGGAAGGTGCTGGGCGCGCGTCTGGTGATTCAATGCCAACTCGGGGCCGTCGGCGGGGAAGGGTTCGTCAAACTCTGCGTGGTGGACACGGAGAATACGACCTCGCTCACGTCGAAGCAAGTAAGGTTGAGCGAGGTCAATGACCTGTACGGCCTGGCCGAGGAGATTGCCACCCGCATCAGCGCGAAAGTCGACCGTGAGTATCCGCTCCAAGGCAGGGCGACGGTCGATGGCGATCGCGTGCGGCTAAGCGTTGGGAAGTCCGTGGGCGTTGTTCCTGGAATGCGGTTTGCACTGGCTTCCGAGCCGGATACGTACAAGCGCGTGCCGGACGCGTCCGCGGTGGTTACGGAAGATGTTGGCGACGACTGGGCTGTGGTGGCCCTTGAGGGCATCGAACCGGCTCAGATTCCCGTCGATGGCCTCTACGCGTTCGAGGAGGGGGGGGCGCAGCCGTGAGTCGTACACTACCATCTCCCATTGGCCGACGCGCGCTGCGTGGTGCGTCAACGCTTGCCCTGACGCTTCTGGTATTGGCGGGATGCGCGACGTCGCCCAACCGCTCCCAGTACGTTCGCAACGGCGTTCAGTACGGCGTGACCGAAGGGACGTTTCGCGGCCGGTGGTGGAACTTCTACGAGCGGGGCCGGTCGTTCAGCGACGGGCGATTCTGGGA
>JAAEQP010000912.1 GCA_024231375.1 bacterium
CCAGGCTGCTCAAAGGACCGCTCCAATTCTGACCGGCGTCGTCAGAGCGATAGATCCCCTGCTCTGGAAATGCCGCATACCACCGTTGGGCGCGACCGCTGCTGACGCTGGTCAGATCATAGGCTACGTTGTGCCTGAAGATCCGGTGCCGGCTGGCGTCGTCCAACTCTTCGATACGGACGGGCAGTTCATCACTGAGGTTGTCGAGTGGAAGCCTGATCCACGAGGGTTCATCTGCGGAAGCGCCCATTGGCTGACCAACGATTGGATCGTCTACACGACGCCGCACACCCTCGTCTTCGCCAAGATAGTCCATGAAAGCACCACGGGGCAGCCCTCTAGCGTCACTACGACACCGGTTCGTTGATCGTGGCATTGGGAACAAATGTAACAAATGGTAACAAATGGGGACAGTAACCGTTTATAGCGTTTCTCTCCCACCGCTCGCGGCCTCGATGAACCGTGGTTCAGCACGGCCCGTATGGACCGGGTAACGGGCAGTCCGGAAGCGGGGACATCCCGTCTACGTACGCTTACGGCGAGCTTCGCTTGGTACAGGTCCCGCGCCGCGCGGTTCCCCGGCTTCTCGCCCCGTTTCCTCTTGGTCTCCTCCGGATTCGCCTGCTTCGCGTTCCGCGTTGCGGAAGGGCGAAGGCCTGCCGTATAGTCAACGCCTATGAGCACCCATTCCTTTCAGGAGCGCGCCGAACAACGCCGTCTGACGGCTGAGGGCATTCTGGAGGACCTGGAACTGCTCAAACGCTGGGAGCGCTATGGGACGCCCTTCGTGGTGGGCGCGGTGGCCTACGATCTGGTGGTGTCGCCGGACATCGATCTTGAGGTGTATTGTCCCGGCCTACACGTTGACCACGGGTTCGAGGTGCTCCGCGAATGCGCGCGCCATCCGTCGGTGACGGAGACGCGGTTCGTCGACTGTCTGGACAAGACGGACAACGGCTACTACTGGCAAATCGAGTGCAGGGGGTGCGACGGCCAGGTCTGGAAGATCGACACGTGGTCGGTCGAGGCGGATTACGCGTTGCCGGCGTCGCGGGACCTGGTTGAACCCATGCGCGCAGCGCTGACGGACGATACCAGGGCCGCTATCCTGGGTCTCAAAGAGGCGAGGCAGGATGACCCGGCCCTGACGTGCCTCTCGGTTGACCTGTATCGCGCGGTGATTGATGACGGCGTTCGCAGCCGGGACGATCTTGACCGTTGGCTTCGAGAGAATGCAACCGACGGCCTGTCTGACTGGAAGCCGGGCACGCACACGAGGAAGGGAACGTAATGGAACCGATGTCGCTGTGTCGATGCATTGCCCTATTCGCGACGGTGTCTGTGATGGCGGGGGTCGCGGCCGCCGCACCTGCCAATCCTCCCTTGAAGGTCTGCATGGTGTCCGGCTCCTTCGAGTACGAGTCGGACATGTGTCTTGCGTCCTATAAGGAGCATATCGAGGCGTCGTACAACGCGGCATGCACCATCGTGTCCGCGAATGGTTGGGAAGACCTGCCCGGCCTGGAAGCGCTGGACGACTGCGATGTGGCGTTGTTCTTCACCCGGCGTCTGAAGATCGACGGCGATCAACTACAGAAGATTAGGGACTACTGTGCAGCGGGCGAACCCATCGTCGGCGTGCGCACGGCCAGCCACGGGTTCCAGAATTGGCTCGAAATGGACAAGGACGTCTTGGGCGGAAACTACCACAACCACTACGGGAAAGGCCGTTCCTACCGCGCACGAATCTGCAAAGGGCAAGCGAACCATCCCATCCTGGCAGGCGTCAGCGAGATTCGCTCTTCCCACACCTTGTACAAGAACACAGGCATCGCCGATGACACGACCCTTCTAATGACCGGGCGCTTCCCTGGCCAGACCGAACCGGTCGCGTGGGTGCGCGAGCACAACGGCGGCCGCGTGTTCTACACGTCCCTGGGCGGTCAACAGGAATTCCAGAACGGCACGTTTCGGCGCATGTTGGCGAATGCCCTGTTCTGGGCCGCGAAGCGCGACGTCGAGCGACTCGACCTGCCCCCGCTTCCGCCCATGCCGCCGAAGCCCAAGGGCGCCATTACGCTTCCCCTGCGCAGCCGGGTAGAGACCGATGGCCAATGGAAGGATGTTGTCACGGATACGGCCCTGCCTGTCGGCGAGACCGCCATCATCCTTTGCGACATGTGGGACCGGCACTGGTGTCGGGGCGCGACGGAGCGCGTAGACGAATTGGCGGCGAAGATGGCGCCTCTGGTGAACGAAGCCCGCGCCAAAGGTATCCAAATCATCCATTCGCCGTCGGACACATTGGGATTCTATGTCGATGCGCCCCAACTGCGGCGCACGGAGGCGCTGGCGTTGGTGGAGCCCCCCGCGGACATGGAACGGCCCGATCCCCCGCTGCCCATCGACGATTCGGACGGAGGGTGCGATACGGAAGGCGACAAGCCCTATAGCGCCTGGTCGCAGCAGCATCCCCTCATCGAAATCGGCGAGTTCGACATCATCTCCGACAACGGTCGTCAGGTGTACAGCTTCCTGAAGCAACGGGGAATCACGAACTTGATTATGATGGGCGTACACACGAACATGTGTGTATTGAACCGGTCCTTCGCCATCAAGCAGATGACGCGGTGGGGCATCGACTGTGTCCTGGTACGCGACATGACCGACGCCATGTACGACCCGAAGGACGAGCCGAAGGTGAGCCACGACGAGGGGACCGAACTCGTGGTGCGGCATATCGAACAGCACTGGTGCCCGACGACGACGAGCGACGATCTCTTCGCCGCGCTTGACGCTATTGAAGGACAGTGATCCAGACAGAGGGAGACGTATCATGAGTTCCGAAGTGACCCGTAGACGTTTCGTGAAGTCCGGCGCGGCCGTGGCCGGGGTGGCCACGAGCTTGGCCTCGTCCCGCGCCGTAGGCGCTAACGACCGCATCCGCCTGGGATTCATCGGGGTTGCAAACCGGGGCGGCCAACTCATCAACGCCACATTGCCCCACAAAGACGCCGAAATCGTTGCGGTGTCCGACGTGTATTCGCCGAAGATGGACGAGTGGGCGGAGAAACTCCCGGGCGACGTGGCGAAATACGGCGATTTTCGCAAAATCATCGAACGGGACGACATCGACGGAGTCGTCATCGGTACGCCCGATCACTGGCACGCGATCCAGTGCATCATGGCATGCGACGCGGGCAAGGACGTGTACGTCGAGAAACCTCTGTCCATCACCATCAAAGAAGGCCGCCGCATGGTGGAGGCCGCGCGCCGCAACGACCGGATAGTGCAGGTCGGCACGCATCGCCGGTCTTCGGAACTGCTGTACCGCCTGGCCGACCTCATCCGCGCGGATACCTTCGGCAAGATCACCGTGGCCCGCGCGTACCGCATCAGCAACATGTGGCCCGACGGCATCGGCAAGGAACCCGAGAGCGACCCGCCGCCGGAGCTGAATTGGGATATGTGGCTGGGGCCCCGTCCCTACCGTCCGTTCCAGGCCAACATCGCACCCTACAAGTTCCGCTGGTGGCAACAGTACTCATCGCAGACCGGAAACTGGGGCGTCCACTACTTCGACCTGTTCCGCTGGGTGCTGGACGAGAAAGCGCCCTGTTCGGTGGTGGCCCTGGGCGGTAAGTTCGCCATCGACGACGACCGCACCATCCCCGACACCATGGAAGCTGTGTTCGAGTTCCCGTCGGGCCGACTGGTCACGTTCGGCCAGTACGAGGCGAGCAACACGCACATCTTCGCGAAGGGTGGCGAGTTCGAACTGCGCGGTTCCAAGGGCTGCGTGTTCGGGAGCGGGTCGGGATTCACCGTGGTGCCCGAACGGGGCGGCCAATTCCAGAGCAGCGATCCCCGCATGGAGCCCATGGAAGAAAAGGCCAAAGGCAACAACCACAACCTCACCACACAGCACATGCGCAACTTCCTCGATTGCATGAAGTCGCGCGAGAAGCCCAACGCCGACGTCGAGGAAGGCCACCGGTCGACCGTCATGTCCCACCTGGCGAACATCGCGCTGACGACACGGACCCGCATCGACTGGGACCCGGACAAAGAAGAAATCACCAACAACAAAGCGGCCAACAAGCTGCTCCACTACGAATACCGCAAGCCGTGGAAACTCGGC
>JAAEQP010000913.1 GCA_024231375.1 bacterium
ACTGCAACGGCGGGGCAGCCGAGCGAAACCGGGGTCTGTACCAAGCGAAGTCCGCCATCGGCGGACGCAGATGGGACTGTGGGGCTGTTGAGAAAGCTGCAGCCCAGATGATCTCAGTTCCACGGACAGACACCACCTCCACGTCATCCCGAGCGAAGTCGAGGGACCTCTCATCGGCGAGCGCCTACCTACAAGAGATCCCTCGACTTCGCTCGGGATGACATGATTGGCGTGTGCCTGGGTTGGAGTTGAAGTCTTCGGCAGCCCGGGACTTCTTCAACAGCTCCACAGTCCCGGATTTTCCGCTCAGTCTTCCCCTGCGATTGGAGGCTTCGGAGCCCACTCATCCATCGCCGCCGACCCGTTCTGCCATCTGCGCTACCTGCTCCTCCAGCGCCGGGTCGAGGGCGGGGCCGTGCCACACGATGCGGCCGCGTGTGTCGACGAGGAAGGCCCAAGGAAGGCTGTCGGCGCCGTAGGCCCCGCGGTAGTCGACCGTGGTGGCGCTGAGCGCGTCGCACGCGATGGTGTAGTCCATCTCATCGCCCATCTTCTCTACAAAGGGCCGGGCCACACCCGGCGCCTCCTCGGTCACGCCAATGACGACGAGCCCCGCGTCGCGGTGCTCCTTCTGCATGCGCGTGAGGCGCGGAATGGTGAGGCGGCACGGCTGGCACCACGTAGCCCAGAATTCGATGACATAGAAGTGATCGCCCCGGCCTGCTTCGAGATCGACGGGGTCGCCTTTCAGCCATTCCGCGATTTGCAGCGGCGCCGCCGCATCGCCCAGGGCCGGCCCCTTCGGCTCGATGGGGGGGGCTTCGCCGGGGCCGCGCATGACCACCACCACCGCGGCCACAATCAACACCACCAACGCCACCAACGCCAGTTTCTCAAATGACATGGTCAGGCTGCCCTCACGCGCTGCCGCGCTTCACGAGGGGACCATCCTTGGGCAGGTCCAGATGCGCGTCGATCTTCTCGTTCTCTTGGAGCATCTGGTCCCAGGTGACCGTCTCGCCGCGATACGCCGCCATACGCCCGAGGATGCTGGCGAGGGTACTGTCGGCCGATTCGCGCGTGTTGTTGAGATGTGAGCCCGCCATGATGGCGGCATGGAAGTCTTTCATGTTGCTGACGGCGCCATCCTTGTAGATCGTGCTCGTCACGCCGCCTTCCCATTTGCCACCCTTGTGCTTGAGGTTCACTTCACCGCCGTAATGGGTGTCGACTGTGCCGAGACTGCCGAAGACCCGCGCGCAAAGGTCGCCGTACCCGTAGGTGAATTGGCCTGAACTGAAATCGATGACCACGTCGTTGGGGTAGGTGTAGGTCACGGCAAAGTGGTCCCAGCAATCGCCGACGTCGGTGCGCGCCTTGCGGCCGCCCGTGCCTACCGCTTTCACGGGATGTCCCTGAAGCAACCAGTTGGCCACGTCGATGACGTGGATGTTCTGTTCGACGATGATGTCGCCGGACAGGGGAATGTCGAACACCCAATTGCGAAGCCGCGCGACCTCGGAGCCCGGCTTCTCTTTGAGTCCGAGCCGGCCGCAGTAGTAGTAGGCTTGTCCGCACACGGGATCGCCAATGATGCCGTCATGCACCATCTTCACGGCCTCGAGGTAGAGGGGCTCCTTGCGCGTCTGGAAGTCCACGAGCACGCTCTGCTTGCCGTTGACTCCCGCGGCCGCGTCGACGATGGTCTTGCAGCCTGGCGCATCCACTGCGATGGGCTTGGCGAGATACACGTGCTTGCCGGCTTCGATGGCGGCCACGGTCTGCTCCGGGTGGAAATAGGGCGGACTGATCACCGCCACCGCATCGATGTCCGAATCCAGCATCTCGTGGTATCCGTCGAGCCCAATGAACTGATGGGCCTCGCCCACATCGAGACGTTTGCCTGCCATTTCGACCCGGTCCTTGAAGTAGTCGTGAACCGCCACCACCTTGGTGTTGGTGCTCTCCTGGAAGAGGCTGCCGATCCATGGGCCCCGGCCGCCGCACCCGATGATGCCCAGGCGCAGCCGTTCGTTGGCCTGCGCGCCCAACGCCGTGCCAGCCCGCATGACCATGAACCCGGCCGCGGCCGCTCCCGTGGTCTTCATGAATCCGCGTCTCGTAGCCTTACCGCTCTGATCGTGCGACATCGGTGCATCCTCCAAGGAATGGGGTTTGTGTTCCGGGAACCAGACTACGATACGAGCCTTGGGTCTACGGATGCAAACTGATGGACTTGGATACCTGCGGTCCTGCGAGCGGCGCGGTCCGGAGACGATACCGCAGCGATCCATGCGGAAACCGCGACGGAGGACGCATGGGATCCTCCGTCGCGGCAGGGCTTCGGGTTCGAGACGCTCTGCTACGACCCGTTCAACTTGGCTTCGTACTCCTTGAGCGACGATTCGAGTTGCTTCACCTCGTCCGCGTTGCCCGCGGCGGCCTTGATGGCAGCCTTCTGCGTCGCGACGGCTTCCTGCACCTTCCCGTTCTGGAACAAGGCCTTGGCGAATGTGTCCATGACGGCCGCGTTGGCGCCGCCCGATGCTTCATGGGCCAACTTGGCGACCTGCTCGATGAAGGCGCCGTTCTTGTAGGCAACGCCCTCTTCCGTCATCAGATGCCACGCCAGTTGATTCAACAGATCGGGCATTACGGCCCCATGCTTCAAGACCTTTGCGCCGACGTCGTCGGCCGCTTTCGTGTCGCGGCCGTACTTGGAATAGACGATGTACTCCATGCCCCATAGCGGAAGAAGCTCGCGCATCTCGGCGGCAAGCTGCGCCTCCTGTCCGAAGGCGCCGGCGTTGAACGTGCCAGCCACCACTTGGTCCAGAACCAGTTCGATATCTTCCATGGGGTGTCCGTGCCACACGAGGTTGCCGGCCTTGTCGATGACAAAGGCATGAGGGATGCCGCGCACGCCAAAGGCCTCCATGTAGGCCTTGGACGTCTGGCGGTTCTTGTCAACGGCAACCGTGTAGTCCATCTGCCCGGCCTGTTCTTGCACGAAAGGCTTCACGGTAGCGGCGTCTTCGTTGCTGACCCCCACCACAACAACGCCCTTGTCCCGGTAGGCCTTCTGAATCTCGGTGAGGTGTGGGATGGTCTTCCGGCACGGACCGCACCAGGTAGCCCAGAATTCGACCACAAATACCTGAGTGCCTTTGCCAGCGGCCAGGTCGACGGGACCGCCCTTGGCCCACTCGGCGATCTGGAGTGGCGGGGCCGGGTCGCCCAGTTGGATCGCTGCCGCAGGCATCGCCATGGCCACGATCACCGCGCTCAATGTCGCGAGAATGAGGTTCTTCATCGGATACTCCTTATCTTTCCGGTTGACTGTCGCGCCCGCGGAACTCTGACGCGGTCATCTTGCCAAACCTCTACGTAACAATGGAAGTTCCGCGATAATTCTCGGAAGGGGGGCGTAGCCGAGGCTCAATTCGACCGAAGAATGGAAGCGAGGGCGTAGGCAGGTTATGATGGAACCAGGAGTTATGAATCGCCATCGGGACCCATCTGCCTGGCGGCGAGGTGGCGTCGGGGGAGACACATGCGCGTAGTTGTTCTGGCGAGTGCGCTGATCCATGCGGTCGGCGTGGTTCACGCAGCGGAGTTCGTGCAACCGGTCGACCCGGCTTGCCACGTCGGGAACGTGACGCTCGAAATGAGCCTCAAGCCGTTCAGAGACCCAAGCGACGCCTACGTGGCGGGCGTGTGCGAGGAACTGTTTCGCCAGTGGTGGCCTCTGACGCGCCATGCGGACAGGGTTTCGGTCCTGTTGTGGACGGCGGACGGTTCGGAGATCCTTGAGTACGACGGGAACATGGACGCGCCGTTGGAATGGGCTCGCTACATCGGCACGGGAAACTCGAAGTACGAGCCGGGCACGGGACCCGATCACCTGTCGCTTCACCAACGGGCCTATTGGTACACCGAGAACCCGCCCGCCATCACCTA
Source organism: bacterium (assembly GCA_024231375.1). The sequence goes on from JAAEQP010000913.1 coordinate 3,961, forward strand.
CGGCGATCTGAAACGCATCATCGGTATCATCAAGCGCGTGGGTGTCGAGGTAACGGGGAAACCCATCCGTGTGGGAGCCACCTTCGACCCAGGACCCGAATTCGCCAAGTCGGACTTCAAGTACACGCGGCATCCCGAGATTTGCATGGGCAACACCATGGGAAAAGGCACCTTCGTGTGCAGCTACTCGGTGCTCCATGCCGACGACCATGCCTACGCCGGGTTTCCGGAGGGCATCCCCGAGGGCACGCCCTTCGGCACGTTCTTCGGCAGACAATGCAAGCATTTCCTGGACGACCTGGCGTTCGACTACATCTGGCTTTCGAACGGATTCGGCTTCGGGCTGGAAACCTGGGGCGCCACGGGCGCGGTGTTCAATGGGGAGCAGTTCGATACCGGCAAAATCGCCGGGGTTCGCGAGAAGATTCTGGATTTCTGGAAGCTATTCCGCGCGGAATGTCCCGACACTCCCATCGAAACCCGAGGAACGAATCTCTCGACCGGCATGGACCTTGCCGCCGACGGCGTGCCGTTGCGCAGCATCTATCGAGGCGGATTCCACATGGCGCCGCCGCCCAATTCGCCGTGGGCGGCCCTCGACGGCGATTTTGGACTTGAACTCGTGGGGTATATGTCGAGCATCGCCGAACTGCCGGGAGATGAGTTCCCCTTCCGGTACTACACGCACGACCCGTGGTGGTTGAACAGCCCCTGGCTCGATCGGTACGGCCGGGAACCCCACGACATCTATCTGCCCATGTCCATTTCACGCATCGACGCCGCGGGTCAGGTAAGGCTGCCGACGTCCATTTTGTTCCTTACCGTGGACAACTCGTACGGCGGCATGCCCGTGGAGGTGCCCAACGAAGTCATCCCGCACATTCTGCGCGCACGAACCGATTCCGCCGACCAACCGGGACCGGTGGTTTGGGCCTATCCCTTCGACGAGTACCACGACATGACCTTCGGCGACCCACCCCGAGTCGACGAAGTGCTGTTCGGAGACTGGTTCATGCGGCAAGCCGTGAACGCGGGATTCCCGATCAACACGGTAGTGTCGACCGCGAATCTGATCGCTTCGTTGGAAGCCAAGCCGGGGCTGTACGCGGAGTCCGTGTTGGTGAGCATCGTGCCGGACGGCGGTGCGGCGCTGGAACAGACGTTGACGGACCATGTGCGGAACGGGGGGCGGGTGCTGTTGTACGGCCCGGTCGGGCACGCGAGCGACGGGATGTTGGCCATGCTGAACGTGCGGCGCTACGAGCCGATCAGCGGGGGGATGGGCATTGAGGTGGCCGCTTTCCGAGACGTGTGCCGGGATCAAGCCTTCCCTACGCGCGTCCAGCATCGCCCGCTCACGTGCGCGGGCGGCGTAACGGCGATCGTCGCGAACGACGATGACCCGGCCACCACCGTGATCGCGTCGGTGAAGCAGGAGAACGCGGTCCGCGCCATTGCCCTGATTCGACGCGAAGAGGCGTGGAATGGCGGCGCATTGGCCTGGATTCGCGGCACCAACAGCAACTATTACCGGAAGGGCGGCCGGTTGTTGGCCAATGACAACGCGAACGAGTGGTTCGCGGGCGAAGTGTTGGCGCGCTACACGCTGGCGGAGTTCGGGTACGAGTTCGGCGCGGCCAAGCGTGTGCCGGCGCAACGGAACCCGCTGGTGTGTGTCGCGCGGAACCGCAATGCTTTTGTGTTTTCGGGTTACTGCCGCGACACCACGGTCGATGCACGGCTACGGTTTCCGCAGGGCGCACCTGTCCTCGTAGGGTACGAGACGCGCTTGGACGACGGACGTTCGGTCTACCGCATGCCGCGGGCGTGGCACCGCGAATGCCGCGTGTTCGTCGATGGGCAGCAGGACGGCACGTTGGCATGCAGCGAACAACCGTCGGTCCAATACGGCGTCAAACGCCGGCTGCGTGTGACGGGCCTCGACCACGCTACGGTGCGGTTCTACCCGGAACCGGGCAGTGACCCGCTCAGAATGTTCCTCAATGCGGGCTATCCCTTCCAGAAAGGCGCGATTGAGTTTGAACTGGTCGACGACCCGACGCTCGGGAGGCACGCGGTGGTGCGGGATGTGACGGGCCGGTTGACCATCGCCTGGTAGCGCAGGAACCTGGGCGTTTGTTACGAACCGGATGCCCGCTGCATCTCGGGCCGGGCCAGGATGTCCAGCATACCGTTGATGTCGCGATGGGGCGACACGTAGTCGGCGGCGTCTTTGATGCATTGGCTGGCGTTCGCCGGGCAGGCGAAGAATCCCACGGTCTCGCGCAACGGCAGGTCGCCTTCGCTATCGCCGATTCCCGCGGTTTCGTCGCCCGTGACGCCCAACTCATCCAACAGCGCCCGCAAGGTGCTGCCCTTGTCGACGCCCGCCAACGAGATGTTGAGGTAACAGGGCGACGCATTGATGACGAGTTCGGGACCATCGTGTTCCGTCACGAAGGCGTCGATGCGCGCTTTCATCTCGGGAAACAGGCCGGGGTCGCTCGAAAACACCGACATCTGAGCTTCTTTGCCGAACTGGAGCACCGCTTCCGGGTGGTGCGGCAGAATCTCGGTTTCGACGAACGCGCGTACCGCACGCAACCCCAGGACCTTCTCCTCGGTCACACCGGGTCCGTAGCGCGACCAGTTGTCGTGCAACGTGTAGAGCACCGCGCCGTTTTCGCAGATCACGGGCGCACGGACGTCCAGGATCTTCGTCAGAGCTTCCACGTAGGGCTGGGGACGCCCCGTACATATGGTCATGGGAGCGAGTGTGCCGTGTCCTGCCGACGCTTCGCGCACCACTGCCGCGAACCGGGCGAAGGCCTCCAGGTCCCACGCCACGGACTCCTCCGGGTTCACGCATCCGTCCAAATCGCTGATAATCCACTTCACAGGCATGTACGTCTGCTCCCTCGCGTCCTGTCTACCGGGTGACGCGGCCGGACGCGTCGCCCTTCATGAGTTTCTCCACCTCGGCGGCGCGCACCAGATTGAAGTCGCCGGAAACGGTGTGCTTGAGGCACGACGCGCACACGGCGAAGTCCAGGGCGCTCTGTTTGTCGTCGTACGTTCGCAGCCCGTGGATGAGCCCGCCGCAGAAGCTGTCGCCGCCGCCGACCCGGTCGACAATCGGCACGATGTCGAAACTTGGGCCTTCCAGCAGTTCGCCTTCGTGATACAGCACGGCGCTCCATATGTTGTGGCTGGCCGATCGCGATCCGCGCAGCGTGACGGCCACGGTGCCGACGCTCGGGAAGCGTTTGACCAGCTCTTCGCATACGAACCGGTAGGATGCGGCGTGGACTTCGCCACCGGTCACGTCGCTGCCCGGGGCCTTGATCCCGAACACCTTCTCGGCGTCCTCTTCGTTGCCCACGGCCACGTCGCACAGCGCCACGAGGTCTTGCATGACATCACCGGCCGCTTTGCCCCATTTCCAGAGTTTGGCGCGGAAGTTCAGGTCGCACGAGATGGTGATCCCCATGTCGCGTGCGCACTGGGCGGCTTCGAGGCACGCGTCGGCTGCCGACTCCGAGATGGCGGGGGTGATGCCGGTCCAGTGGAACCAGTCCGCGTCGGCGAATACGGCCTGCCAGTCGATCATGCCGGGCTCGACGGTCGCGATGGCGCTGTTGGCCCGGTCGTAGATGACCTTGCTGGCGCGTTGGACAGCGCCCGTCTCAAGGAAGTAGATGCCCAACCGGTCGCCGCCTCGGGCGATATGGGTGACGCCGATACCGAATTGCCGGAGGAAGTTGAGGCATGCGTCGCCGATGTCGTTGTCCGGAAGGCGGGTGACGAATTCGGTGGCGTGTCCGTATTGCGCGAGGGACGCGGCTACGTTGGCTTCGCCGCCCGCGTAGGTCACGTCGAAACTGTGTGCCTGGACGAAGCGCTGGAAGCCGGGGGGGGCCAACCGCATCATGATTTCGCCGAATGTCACGATCCTCTTCATGATCCCACTCCTTGAAACGCGCGTCGCGCGCGGGTTCTGCGTCAAACGGGCGTATTAAACCATATTCGCGCCACTTGGTTCACGGTGGGCCCGCGGACGGGTGCGAAGGCGAGTGCTGATCAAGCGGTGTCCGGGGTGGGGTGCCCAACGGTTGCGCGCCAGGTGATGCCGACGATCAGGCCCAGGAGGAATCCGCCGATGTGGGCCAGGTAGGCCACGGCGGCGTGTCCGCTGAAGATTCTGGCGAACACTACCTGCATGACGAACCAGAAGGCGATGTAGAGCCAGGCGGGGACGCGGAAGACGCGGAAGTAGAAGAAGGTGTTCACACGGGCCTGAGGGTAAAGGGCGAAATAGGCGCCCATGGCGCCGGCCACTGCGCCGCTGGCCCCCACGCATGGAACGCCGGATCCCGAGAAGGCGAATACATGGGCCAGGGCAGCGGTCACGCCGCACGCCAGAAACACCAGCGCATAGGTGATGTGGCCGAGCGCGTCCTCCACGTTGTCGCCGAAGATCCACAGGAAGAGCATGTTTCCGACCAGGTGCAGGATGCCTGCGTGGACGAACATGTAGGTAACAAAGGAGTAGTAGGCTTCGCCGGACATGATGACACGGGGGACGACACCATAGGCGCCGAACACGCCCGCTGGACTGGCTGCCCACAGGAACGTGCCGAGGAAGCACAGGAGGTTGGCAATCAAGAGACCTACCGTCACGCAGGGGAATCGTTTGCGATCCAGATCGTCGCGTAGAGGGAGCACCAGGGTCGGGAGTACGAACATGGGGAACACGAACAACAACGGTATGCGTCGCGCCAGTCTCTCGACCTGCTTGCACGAATCAAGGAATTCGAAGTGCGCTTTCGTGCTCTCCGCGATGGACACGGCCAATCGTTCGGTCCTGGGATCGCCTTTGTGGTAGGCGGCGATGCGCCGGATTTCGCCGCCGTCCATCCACATACCGTCGCACTTGCCGCAGCGGTCGAGCAGCACGTTGGAATCGTAGGCGTAGTTGAACTTGGCCATGGTCAGCCGACAGCGCGGACAGGACCGGCTCGCATCGGCGGCGGAATCCGCATGCACGATCTTGCGGAACACGGTGGGCTTGGCGTCGGGCATGTCGGGATGGGCGTCAATCCAACGGTCGATGAAGGCTTTCAACTCGTTGGCGGCGAGCAAGAGCCCGTGGCATTTGTCGCACACGTCCACCACGGTGGCGTGGTACAAGCACCGCCGAAGCTCGGCATGACATGCGGGACAGTCCATCGATCCCCTCCCCGAATCGCACTAGGATGGCCTCTACGGTACACTGGGACGGGAGCCGGGCGCAATGGGTCAGAGAATCCGTGGCGAGATCGGCTGGAAGAGCCGGAGCAAGACCCTCACGGTCCAAACCGGGGACATAGGCAACACAACCGTTTGGTTGTTCCGAGCGGTGCTAGTCCTACCTGAACGAGAACTCCATCATGACCGGCAGGTGGTCGGATCCGGTGCCGGCATCCTGCATGACGTGGGCGGTCAGGCATTCGATGCGGTCGTTGTAGAAGATGTGATCGATGCTTGACCGGGGATGGCTGGACGATGCGGTGAAGCATTCTTTCTCGCCGTCGCCTTCGTAGGCTTCGCGCGGAATTGCCTTGTGCAGTCCTTCGGTCTCGATGAAGTTGGCCAGTGCCCGGCCACCATGGAAGTTCGAGGCCCACGGCGGACGCGAGTTGAAATCGCCAAGCACGATAAGGGGCTTGTCCATGTGTTGCTTGATGGCGGCAAGGACTTCCAGCGATTCCACTTCGCGCGTCTCCTGCTTATACGCCTCCAGGTGTACGTTGACAATGACCAGCGGCCAGTCGCCAACCCTGACAAGCGCGCACTGTGCGATGCGGTCGACGTAGAACCAATCGTACCAGAAGGGATTCTTCGGCCTGAGCAGGGTCTGTTTCCACTGACCTCTGATAGGAAATCCCGAAACGATGGACTGGCCGGAGAGCGTCCTGCCGAAATTTTCCTTCGGCGGCCAGTAGGGGAAGGGAAGGTACTTCTTGTCCCACGTGAGGGCATCGGCATGGAACCCAAGGCCCAAGGATCGGGCGATGCGTTCCGGTTGATTCTGCTGGTAGGAGCGGTCGGAGTCGAAGTCAATTTCCTGAGTTGCGACGAAGTCGGGATCGACGCCTTTCAGCGCCCGGATGATGGTTTCCAGGTTCTCTTCGTACTCGGGCTGGGACGCGTTGTGGCCGGAAAGATTGGTGAGTCCGGAAGCGTATCCCACATTGTAGGTGACGATGACGTAGCGGCCGTCGACGGGGCGTTCGGGAATGCCGTCAAGCTCGTGCAGAAAACCGCGCTCGTAGTCTTCGTCGGAGAGGTTGCGCGACGCGGCGTACGCAATCAGCCCCGCGATACACAGCAAGACGGTCAGTACACAACCCAAGCATGTGAACAACACCGTTCGTATTCGTCGACCAGTCTTTCCCACCGTGTGATTCCCCCCGTACATCCGGATCTCGTCGGAAGGCGGTTCCCCGCTGGTCCCCCGAACCTCTTCCCGCAACGATGTGTGAATACTACACCCTCGGCACGCTCGCTTCCATGGTGGCGGCGCTCCCGCTCCCGGCTGACGCGAGGACGGCTTCCCGGCTGATTCACCCTGCGGGCGAACGCGGAAGAAAGGGACAGAGGGGCTGTTGAAGAAGTCTGAGTTTGTGGCGCGTAGTTCGCGATAAGCGGGGGACAGCCACCCATTGTTGCCCTAAGAAGCGCAATAATGGGACGCAAGAGCTTGGCAGTCCCCGTTTGTCGCTCCTGTCTTCGTGCTCATATGACTTCTTCAACAGCCCCACAGACCAGTCTTTGCGCTCTGGCGAACACTTCGTTTGGAGACGTTCGTCAGGCCGTGCGTGCGCGGTGGCCGCGGACCCGGATGTATACCAGGGCGATCAGCGCGCCGATGAAGTTGGACACCAAGTCGAGGGACGTGTTGACGTAACCGCCGACGCCGGTCTCGGGCATGATCACGACGGCGATGAATTCGACGATCTCGTTCAACGCGCCCACGCCCAGACCGGCCATGACGACGACGATGGACAAGGCGGTCCATTGTTGGATGTCGGGTCTTAGCAGCGGGACGAGAAGGTGATGCATGAGAAGTGTGGCGACACCGAATCCGAGCATGTGGACGAACTGGTCGAACCGGAATACGGGATAGGTGTCGGACAGAGGCACCAGGATTTGCCCGTAGAGCACGTGGTCGCCGATGCGGATTCCGCCGCCGCACATGTGGAGGATTCCCCAGAGGGTCAGTCCCCAGAGGATGACGTTAGGGTAGCGCACCCGTTCGTTGGTGGCGATGATAACGCCGAAGAAGAAGATGACGACGCCGATGTAGAGCAGGAACTCGTAGTTCTGTTTGGAGGTGTAGAAGATTCCGGCGGCCGTCAGATAGATCGCGTTCACCGCCAGGATGGTCCACTGTCCCTTCGCGATGCGCATGTCGCTCCCCCTATCCTTTTACGGCTCCAAGTTGGATGCCGCGCACCAGGTATTTCTGCAACAGGACGAATACGAGAATCATGGGCGCCACGGACATGGTGACGGCGGCCATGAGCAGATTGGTCTCCTGCCCGGCGGTGGAGTCGAAGTGCAGCAGGCCGATGGGCAGCGTGTAGCGGTACTGGCTCTTCAGCATGACGAGGGGCCAGAAGAAGCTGTTGTACGTGCCCATGAACGTGAAGATGGCCAGGGTGATGAGACCGGGACGGGTGAGGGGGAGGATGATGTCCCAGTAGAGGCGCAACTTGCTGGCGCCGTCGATTTCGGCGGCTTCGTCGAGGCTTGACGGGATAGTGAGCATGAATTGGCGGAGGAGGAACGTGCCGAAGGCGCTGAAGGCCGCGGGCAAGACCAGCCCTATCATAGTGTCGACGAGTCCCAGTTGGATCATGATTTGGTAGTTGGGAATCATCATCACCAACCCGGGGAGCATCATGGTCGACAGGTAGAGGACGAAGACCTTGTCGCGGCCCGGCCAGCGCAGGCGCGCGAAACTGAATGCCGCCAGGGAACTGGTGAACACCTGGAGCATGGTCACCCAACATGCGATGAAGATGCTGTTCCAGTAGTAGCGGGCAAAGGGGATCTGGCGGAACACTTCGGGATAGTTCTCGGGATGCCATCCCATGGCGCCGGGCAGCCAACTTCCCACGCCCACTTCGCTCAAGTGCTTGAGGCTGACGAGTACCATCCAGGCAAAGGGAAGGACCAGGATGAGACTGATGGCCACCAGGACCACGTGCAGCACGCCGGATCGCGCGAACTGACTCAGTTCACGGCGCGGGCCATGGGAGGGCGTGTGACCGGGTTGGGTGGTGTTCTCAGTCGTTGACATAACGGTTCCCGAACTTCCAGTTGAACAGCGTGACTGACAGTACCAGGATAAACAGAGCCCATGCGACGGCTGACGCGAAACTGAGGCGGCCGGTTTCGAATCCTTCCAGATAGATGAAATAGCTGAGTGTCGTGGTCGCGCCGGCCGGGCCGCCTTCGGTCATGGTGCGCGCCATTTCGAACCCGCCCTGCAGTCCGCCGATGGTGCTCATGACGACAATGAAGAAGGTGGTGGGCGCGAGTTGGGGCCACGTGACGTTCCAGAACCGCTGTAACCGGCTGGCTCCGTCGATGTCGGCCGCCTCGTAGAGTTCCTGGGGCACGTTGGTCAGCGCGGCGAGGTAGAGCAACATGTTGTTGGACCCGATGGCGCCCCAGAGTCCCATGATCATGAGCGACGGTTTTGCCCAGTTGTACTCGTAGATCCAGTCGGGCGGGGTCAGGCCGTCGGCGGCCATGGCGGCCAGATTACCGAGCAGCGCGCCCGAGCCGAGCAGGACGAATTCGCCCACCATCACGGCTGCGCCCAATACCAACCCGCCGCCGATACCATTCATGGCCGTTGAGTCGAAGTCGCGTCCCCGGCGCGCAGCGGATACCGCCTGCCACACTCCCGCGCACACCGCTCCGATGACCAGGAGGATGGCCGGGCCGCGGGTGAACGACCAGAATTGGGCCAACGCCAGCGGCGCGCACAGCAACATCACCGGCACGACTGCTGCGCCCCAGCCGAGGTCCCCGTCGCGCCACGACAGGCGCAGGCGGCGCAAGCCCCATGCGAAGAGTGCCGCGATGAGCGCTAGACTGATCCAGAACCCTGAGGATACCGCTGGCGCCGGGATGGCGTTGACCGTCGTTGCGACGCCGTCCAGCACCGGTCTCAATGCCCCGTTGATGGGCCCGCCGTAAGGGTCGTACAACTTCTTCCAGAGGAGGTACGTGGCCACACCGGCCGTGAAATGGGGCGTGTAGAAGAGGGTCCGATAGACCGTGGTGCCGCCCGCGACGCCCATGACCAGGATGCCGCAGGCGAGTCCAGTGACGAGGATGGTCATGCCCGTAGCGCCGAGGCCCGCCAGGGTGAGAATACACGCCGAGACCACGAGCCCGGCCGAGGCCACAAGCCACAGGTATGGACGGCCGCCGCCGGCGCGTGGGTCTTTGCTGAGCAGGAGGGCCGAGCACAGGGCGCCTCCGATGGCGAAGGGAATTCCCAACATGAGGAAGAGCGTGTTTCCGAAATACTTGAGGAAATCCGCTTCGGTGAGCAGGCGCGTGAAATTGTCGAGTCCGACGAACGAGAGGGGTTCGTCCTTGAACATGTTGTGTTTGCGCAGGTC
>JAAEQP010000914.1 GCA_024231375.1 bacterium
CTGCTCCGGGGTCAACAGCCTTCGCCATTCCTCTTCCGATTTCACGACCTTCTCCTCTTTGGCATCACCCCCCTCAGGTGATGCTGCGTCCGTTTCCGGTGTCCCCGCGTTATCCGTGCGGTCCGTGTTCAAGGTCTCGTCCGCGCACCCTGCCACACAGATGAGAACACTCAGAAGCAATGCCGTTGATTTCATGACGCGTACCTCCGTTATGGCCGCCTGCTTACGACCTCCAACCTAGACACAACACCCAGGAGAGCGGTTCCATTTCCGTAGTCTTGGGGATCTCGGAGGTCTTTGCAGTTGAAGCAAGCCCGTGGATTCGCTATGTTCCTTCAACGTTCAACTTACGGAATTCACGGAGGCCCCGCATGAAGCCCCGTCCCATGACCTCCCTCGCCATAGAGGCGGCTGCTCTGACGTTGCTGGCCATGTCCGTGTGGGTCACACCGGACGCCCCCGGCGCTCAACAGAAACCCACTGTTCTCGTTATCGTACTCGACGGGCTCCGTCCCGACTACGTTACGCCCGGCCTGATGCCACATACGCACGCCCTCGCCCAAGAGGGCGTCTGGTGTGAGCGCCATCATGCCGTCTTCCCCACGGTCACCCGCGTCAATTCAGCTTCCGTTGCCACGGGATCCTATCCCGCAACGCATGGGCTCATGGGCAACACCGTCTATTTCCCGGAGGTAGACCCGACCCGCGGACTCTCCACCTCTAAGGCGAAGAATCTGTTCCGCATTGACAAGGCCGTCGATGGGCGCCTCCTCACGACAGAGAGTCTTGGCGAGGTCCTGCAACGCCACGGGCATCGCCTCCTTGCCGTGAGTTCAGGCTCCCAGGGTTCGTCCATGCTCCTGAATCACAAGGCAACCGGCGGCGGGGTGATCAACACGGACCTCGTGTTGCCGGAATTGATCGAACCCGAAGTGGCCGCCATGCTCGGCCCGGTTCCCGAGGACGCAGCGCCCAACGCCGGTCGCAACCGCTGGGCCGTCGATGCCTATCTCAAATACGGCTTGCAGAAGGCGAAACCGCATGCCACGCTCATGTGGCTGTCCGATCCGGACCACACGGCCCACGAGGCCGGTATCGGCTCTCCCCGCACGAACAAATCCATCCGGCTCGTGGACGCCGAAGTGGGTCGCATCCTTGCCGCGCATCGGGACGCGAATATGACCGTCAACGTGATGGTCATGTCCGACCACGGCTTCACCACGCGCGCGGGAGGTGGCGCCAATGTCACCAAGCTGTTGATCGAGGCCGGGTTGAAGGAAGGCACGAACTCGGAGGATGTGGTTCTCGTCAACGGTGCCATCTACGTGAATGACGGTGGCGATGAGCGGATCGAGCAGATCGTCCGGCTTTTTCAGGAGCAGCCCTGGGCAGGACCAATCTTCACCCGGAGCAGCAAACCCGGCGCACCGGAAGGGTTCGTGTCGGGCACCCTGTCGCTCGATGCAATCCACTGGAGTCATGAACGCTCCGCTGACATTCTTTTGGATGCGAGGTGGACCCATGACGCGAACGAGTACGGATTCAAGGGATCCGCCTTACTATCGGGTGTCGCCGGGCATGGGACCTCCAGCCCCTACGACATCCACAACACGCTCATCGCGTCAGGCCCCGCCTTCAAGCAGAGCGTGAAGAATCACGTCCCAACCGGGAACGTCGACATCGCACCCACCATATGCCGTCTACTGGGCATCGAACCGCCCGAATCGATGGACGGACGCGTCCTGCGAGAGATGCTCGCTGAAGGACCCGCGCCGGATTCGGTGAGGGTGGACCAGAGGCAACACCGCGTCTCTTCCGAAGGAGACGGCAGGGCC
>JAAEQP010000915.1 GCA_024231375.1 bacterium
GTTGACCGAACAGATTGAGCCCGAACTCGTCGGCGGCCCGAACATCTGGTGTCCGTTGACACCTTCCTACAACGAGGAACAGGCCGCGGAACGCCGCAAGGATGGCGACGAGTTCTGGTGGTACGTGTGTACAGGCCCCAAGGCGCCGTATGCCACGCTGTTCATCGACCACCCCGCCACCGAGATGCGTGTGTGGTTGTGGCAGACATGGAAGCGCCGCATCGACGGCATCCTGATATGGCAATCCAACTACTGGACCAGCGTGGCGGCCTATCCGGAACCTGGCAAGCCACAGAATCCTTACGAAGATCCCATGGGTTGGCGCACCGGATACGGAACGCCTGCCGGAACCAAGGCGCCGTGGGGCAACGGCGACGGCCGATTCATCTATCCCCCCGAAGCCGCGACGGGACAACAGGCCGACGCGGTCCTCGAGGGGCCTGTGTCCAGTATCCGCTGGGAGATGCTGCGCGACGGCGTCGAGGATTACGAGTACTTCGTGATTCTGGACCGGTTGCTCACCCAAAAGGGCGGCAGTCTGCCAGAGAAAGCGCGCAAACAGTATGAGGCGTTGTTGGATGTGCCGGAGGACGTGAGCGCGGACCTGATCACGTTCACGACAGATCCCGCGCCGCTCGAACGCCATCGCGACGCCGTGGCCCGCGCCATCGCGGATCTTGCAGCGCGGTAAGGGAGCTGGCTGTGTCGAAATTCGGCGTGACGCCGCGCAAAGAGGCGGAGTTGTGTGCCCGCATGGTGGCATGTGGACTGTCGGAAGAGGACCTCGACGAGCAGTTCGTTCGGTCGGGCGGACCCGGCGGCCAGCACGTGAATCGCACCGCCACCTGCGTCCAACTCACGCATCGGGCGTCGGGACTTGAAGTGAAAATGCAGAAGGCGAGATCCCAGGGACTCAACCGGTTCTATGCGCGCCGCCGCCTCTGCGAACTGATTGAGGCCAAAGCACTCGGCGCCGACAGCCCCGAAGAGAAACGCCGGGCCAAGATCCGCAAACAGAAGGCCCGGCGGAAGCGACGGGGCGCAAAGGACGACGGCGCCAACCCGTGACGGATTAGACGTTCGTTGCCTTCAGGATCTCGAGCGACCGCCCCTTGAGCCGCCAGGTCTTCCGAGGCGACGCGGACGGTTCGGCATCGGACACGTAGAGGCCCTCGGTGGCTACCTCCACGGGTTCGTGCCCGTAATTGGCCAGGACCAGGTATACCTCGCGGTTGGCGAAGAGCGAAGCCACCGCATCCTTGGGTAGAGCCTCCGCGAAGAGCGTGCTCTCCCCCACCTCCAACCACGCACGGGTTCCCTCTTCGATGAGTGGCATGTAGCGTTTGAGCCACTGGGCGTGCAAGGGCCGGTCCTCGGGGCACGGCGGGAAAGTGTCCCATCCTCCGTACACGTAGGGTCCGTCGGGATGGGCCTGATAGTACTTCCAAATGTCCTTGCACCGCTTCATCCAGAAATCGTTCTCCCGCGACGAATACGTGACGCCGGGTACACTGGCGCGTTCACCCGTGAAGGGGCGGCCCACCTGTATCACGGGGAACTGCATGTAGGGAATGGCATGCAGATAGGGCTCATCGCGCGACTCGGTGGTGGCGAAGGTCATGTCGACGCATGGAACCACGTAGGGCGGATGGTTCTTGACCCGCTCGCGAAGGAGATCCGTGTTGTTGACGCCCTCGCCGACCCACAGGTAGTCGTACACCTTCTCCCCGCCCGCCATGGGCGCGTCGGCCGCGTCGATGTGGACCTTGACGATGCCGCCCCGCCGCTTCACCTCGGCGTACAGCAGGGCCAGGATGTCGGTCAACGCCCCGTCGTACTCCGGGGTCTCCTCGAACGCCGTCACCTCGTCAGTCGTCGGCGTCACGAGGCGCTTGCGGGCATTGGTGACGTACCCACAATCGTTGTACAGCCCGTCCAGACCGTACTCGTCGAGGACCTCCATCACCCTGGGCAGAAGATAGGCGCGCCATCCCGCGCTTGAAGGCGCACATCGCGCCATGTTCCAGTACCCCAGGCTGAGGAAGTCGCCCTCGCGAGACCACTCGGGTCGGAAATCCGGGTCGGTCCGTTGGAGGAACCCGGACGAGATGTACCCGATCACTTTCATGTCGCGTTGGTGGATCATCTCCACGAAGCGGCGGAACCCGTCGGGGTTCACAGCCTTCAACTTGTGTCCGCCGAACAGCCGCAGCGAATCGTTCCAATCGTCGAACAACTGGATGAGTTGAATCCCGTGGTCCCGCAGCCGATCAAGTTCCTGTTCGTCGTACTCGCTGGGTTCCCAGCGTGTCTGAGACGGGTACTCGCCGAGGTTGTAGCACGCCTGAGCCGGGAGATAGCTCGTGACAAGGTGCTTCCGCATGCACGACTTGACGGCACGCTCGCAGAAGCCAATGCTCTGAAGACGGTGGCGATGGTCCTCGGCCGTGTACGCGCTCAGCACGGTTGGGGCAGTGTACGATTGCGGCGGAGTCATGCTCGCTTCCTCGGAGGATTCCTTGCCAGCGGCCGCTGATACGCCTGCCAATCCGCTACCGACGCCCAATCCCAGGAATGCTCGTCTTCTCATTCTCGATATCCTCTCGTCTCCAAGTACGACGGGCCGCTCTTCCTGGGCGACGCCCCAAGGGAATCCAGCGGCTCTCTCGGATTATCGCGCAGGAACGCGGAGGGGCGCAAGGCGTACCCAATTGAGGGGGCCAGGCAGAACCGTAGGCGCCGAGAAGAATCGCGACGTGTTGATGACGCGGGCTGGGCACGTTCGGGCTGGTACCGGGTGAACACGACGTGGTCGTCCTCGGCGAGCACGTTGGACCCGCCGGGCGGAATCCTGCCCCATTGATTGACCGGAATTCCACCCCCTTAAACATTTCCCTTTCGATGGGCGGAGGTTTAGACTTAACTGGGATATGCATCGTGGGTACGTAAGGAAGAACGGACAAGCAGATTGGCCGGATGGGCAGCTCCCCGGCGGACTGCCCGCCTTCCGAGGCAAAGACATGAACAAGGCTTCGATACCAAATGACTTCTACGAGCGAGTGAAGCCCCGTCTGCACCGGCGCATAGGCCGCGAACTCCGCCTGGCGGGCCGAGTCCTTGATATTGGATGTGGCTCCTGTGACCTTGTGCAGTACCTGGCCCGATCCTACCACCAGGATGTCACCGGCGTGGATATTTCCTCCAAGAGCTTCCCCAAACGACCGCCTTCTTCGACAGGAGGCCGCGTCCGTTGCATCGGCAAGGATGCGAGACATCTGGACTTCACCAAGGACGAAACCGTCGACGCGGTCGTAACGATGTGGGCGCTGCACGAAATGGACCACCCCCTGGACATCCTCAAGGAAGTTTGGCGTGTGCTCCGCGCGGGCGGGGAAGTCCTGGTCGTCGATTTCCCGAAGGGGTCGCTTGCCGACCGCTTGTGGGCCGAAGATTACCTCCGCCCCAGTCAGGTTGAGAAGATGCTCCACGACACCTGTTTCAGCCGGGTCACGTCGAAGCTGACCGAACGAGGCCAGATCTTGTGGGCCAGGGGCTACCGTCCTCAAGCGCCAGCGGGAGGCGGCGGCGTGTAACATGATTGCAGACACACACGCGCGCTTCGACTTTGGCGCCTTGGCCCGGGACTATGACCGCTGGTATGAAACTGCCCGCGGTATGGCTCACGACAACCAACAGAAGGCTCTCGTCCGCCGTATCCTTCCGCACCCCACAGGCCACGCCGCCCTGTTGGACGTCGGCTGCGGCACAGGCCATTGGAGTCGCTTCTACGCTTCGCTGGGGTTCAATGTGACCGGCGTTGACGTGTCGCGGCCAATGCTGCAACAAGCGTGTACTCATGATGGCGGGGATTGCTCGTTCGCTAGGGCGGACGGCTACTGCCTGCCCTTTGCCGACGCCACGTTCGACGTGGTCTCTGCGATGGCCGCTGTCGAGTTTGCCACGTGCGCTGAAACAATCGTCGCGGAGATGTTCCGCTGCGTTCGCGAAGGTGGCGCCGTGATTGTGGGCACGCTCAACAGATTGGCGCCACTGAATCGCAATCGCGTTGAGGATGGCAAAGAACCCTATCTCTCCGCGCGGATGTTTTCGCCCGCGGAGTTGCGGGGTCTCCTGGCGCCTTACGGAACCGTTCACGTGCCGGTAACGAAGTCTGGTACGGGCCATGGTCGGACAGATGCATTCATCCTGGCGATTGCCCGCGGCCAGTGCGGCAACGATGCTGCCTATAGGCCCGGCGTGGCAGGGTAGTCTCATGGTGAGAATGATAATAGTGGCCGCAATCCTCTTCCTACTCGCTACCGTCATGACGATGACGGGACGAGGGGGCGGCATAGTGACCCTCGACGTAGTCGCCACTATCACCGTGGCGAATCCAATAAGAATGGGAGTAGACGATGGACAGTAGCCTTAGAATCTCAAACAGAGTGAAGAAAATGGGTACATCGGCAATCCACGA
>JAAEQP010000916.1 GCA_024231375.1 bacterium
GGCCGAATGGGGCAGACTCAGCCCGAACGTGTCGATCTGGAACTACAACACCAACTTTCACCACTACCTGTTGCCCTGCCCGAACCTGCGCGTCATCGAGCCCAACATCCGCTATTTCGTGGCCAATAATGCCATGGGGGTGTTCATGCAGGCCGCGTACAACAGCCCGGGCGGCGAGTTCTCCGACCTGCGCAACTACATGATGACCAACTTGCTCTGGGACCCGAACCGTAGCAGCGAGGTCCTCGTGGACGAGTTCCTGCAACTACACTACAAGGCCGCGGCGCCGCCCATCCGCCGGTTCATCAACCTGACGCACGACAACGCTGCGCGCCTCGGCCTCCACAAAGCATGCATGAGCCCCGCGGCTGACTACGGAATCGACGCCGCCATCGCCCAAGCCGGCATTGACTGCTTCGACGAGGCCCTGTTGCTGGCCGACGACGAGGTCGTGCGCGCCCGTGTCGAGAAAGCCTCGATTTGCGCGTACCGGGCGGCCCTCGACCCGTTTCTTTCGCCAAGCGCCGACTCCTTGGCCGACGCCGATATGATCCGGCGCTCCCTGGCGTTGCGCGAGCAGTTCATCGCGCTCTGCCAGAAGTTCGGCGTTGAAAGAATGGCCGAAGGGACGCCATTCGAGGCCTTCGAGGCGCACCCGCTTCCGCTCGAAGCGTTGGCGGGCCGGCGGGTGGTTCAACTGCCTGAAGAATGGTTGTTCAAGACCGACCCGGAAAACGTGGGGGAGGGGCAGGGGTGGTTCCGGCAAGCGCCCGACGCGAGTTGGAAGGCCATATCTATTCTCGAAACCTGGGATTCCCAGGGCTACGCGGACTACGACGGGTACGCTTGGTACACGGCCGAGGTCATGGTGCCGCCGGGCGAGGCAACGGCCTTCTGGCTCCTCTGCGGCGCGGTGGATGAGACCTTCGACCTGTGGATCAACGGAGAACCGGCTGGCGCGAGTACGGGCGACCCTGACACACTCTGGGACAAGCCCGTTGCCGTCGATATCACCAAAGCACTCAAGCCCGGCGCCACGAACCGCTTCACCATGCGCGTCCATGACCGAGCCTACGCTGGCGGCATCTGGAAACCTGTCTGGCTCACGGCAACGGAGTGACCCCGTGCGTCCGTCACGGATCGATCCGCAGCCAACCCATTTCGGTGGGGTCTTCGGTCCAGTATCCGAGGCGATTCAGAGGGGGCGTGGGGGCGAGGGGCGCCCAAGTCTGGACGAGGGACGCTGACTCCAACCGGACGTTGATGCGCATCGGCCGGGCCGGATCCCACTCGCCGCCAAACACGTCGAAGGGGATGCGGAATCGAAACGTCTGGCGTCCGTCAGTCGTCCTCGCGTCTGCCTCCCAATCCGTTACCGCGAACCGCCACCCCAGCACTGGATTGCATTCACCCGTTTCGTCGACTTGGAACGTCCGGCGTGGGTAGATGTGGGCCGACTGCATGTGGACGGTGGCCGACAGGGGACGCACGTGCTCTGACCCAGCACACTCGACGTTCAGGTAGATCGCGTCGTCATCGTGCGCCGCCTGCCACGTCGACGCGGGTTCGTCTGGGGTGAGCCGAGCGTCGCTCGCACCTGCTTCCGAGGACAGCGCCTGCCACGCGGCGTCGGTGCGCCATGCAGAGGCAAAGGACTCGGGCGCGGGCCGGCAACGGTAGCCGAATGAGTCGTCCGCCATGCCGGATAGCGACGGAAATACATCCTCGCCGGCGGCCACGGCGCGTTCGGCTTCGGGAAACTCGGTGTCCAGCAGTCGGCGCAATAGCTTGGCGCGCCAATGAAGTTTCGCGGGAAGGTACTTGTAGCCCTCGGCCTCGGAGTGGAATCCAAGGAACGCGTTTCCCTCACACAGCCCGGCCAAATCGGTCGAGTTCTTGATTTCCTCGTCGACGATGGCGCGCAGTACCTGGAGGGTCGTGCTCCTCGCTTCGGCGGGGCCGTAGAGTAGTTGTTCGCGGAGGTCATAGAACCGGAGGATGTTATGGCCTGAACGGAACTGGATTCCCAACGCCTCGGCCACGGAGATGTCCATTAGACGCTCCGGTTCGCGCGCGTAACGCGGTTTGAGCACCCTCAGCACTTCGAGCCCGCGGTTCCACGTCTCGCACATGTTCCGACAGAGTTCAAGCACCTCGGAATAGGTGTGCGTACCGGAGAAGCACTCTCCGATGCGGTCACCCGACATGGGGTAGTCAAGCCGCCACGTCGGCCCGAGCACTCGTTGGACGGGCTGGAGGTGGAGGGGCCACACGACGCCGTCATGCATGGGGCCGTAAAACTGAAAGGCGTTGGTGAGCGGATAGTTGTCGTAGGCCTCAGCAAACAGACGCCAGGCCTTCACGACCTGCGGCACGTCGTCCGGCATCCAATCGCGGCGGGCAAGGTCCAGAAGGAACTCGTCCTCGCTCAGGTCATCTTTGGCAAAAGGCAACGCGCTAGCGGCGGCCCGGTTCATCACGGAAGGCAGATTGCCAAAGTACCAGCATTGCATGACCGTCGCCACGTTCAGGTCGCGCATTGCGCGGTACTTTCCGAAGAGTTGGCCCGGAACGGGAATGTACGGCACCGAGGCGACCTCGTGCGAGTTGCAGGCCTGAATCTTGGCGGACAACCCGGCGGCATCGTCACCTAGGGCGTCCGCGATGATCCTGAAGGCCTCACTCGGGCCCACATAAGAGAGCCAGTAATCGCTCGCGTGACGCTCTCTGCCGAGTTGGCGCTTGCTACCGCCGGATTCGAAGTTGTACTGGACGATGACGCCGGGCGGCGTGTGGCGGGCCATGTCGGCGAGCGGCTCGAACCCTGCGCCGGGACGGTGCTCGGCGGCATACAGCCAGGAGATGAGTTTGGCATCGGGGGCGGCCTCGTGCATGCCCCGTTCCATGGCCGACAACGCGGCACTGTGAATCTCCCAGGGCTCCTTGGTGGAGCAGATGGGACAGTCGATCCGCCAGTCGGCATCGGCCTCGCTCAAGC
Organism: bacterium; assembly: GCA_024231375.1. The sequence continues at coordinate 2,999 of JAAEQP010000916.1, forward strand.
ACGTGGTCGGCGCTTCGCCGTAACTGATGTTGATGAGTCCGCCGAGTCCGGGCACCTCGGAAAAGATGCTATGGAGCGCTTCGCGAAGGTAGGTTTGGGCCGCGTCGGAAAAGGGACAGAACAACCTGCCGGATTCACCGAACTTGGCGCCGCCGAGTTCCGGGTGGGCCTGCAACAGGGGATTGTCGGCCATCATATAGTACGGTTCGATGGTGAACAGGAAGACCTTGATTCCATAACGCTGGCATTTGGCCACGGTCTTGCGGAGCTTCTCTAGACGCCGATCTCGGTCTGGGCTGGCATTGGGGAGTAGCGAGGTCTTGCACAGGTCCTTGAACTCGATGGTCAGCCACAGCCCGTTCACGCCGTCATGAGCCAGCCGGTTGAGGTACCCGTCCGGATAGTAGTCCATATCGTCGAGCAGTTCGTCGCGGTTCATGGGCGGACGCTTGATGGGCCCGAAAAAGCATCGCGAAATGCGCGTGTGGATAGAGGGCGAACGCAACGTGTCGCCGATGGTCAAGAACGGACCGTCAGCGCGCATGAGTTCGTCTTCAAGAAAGAAGACGCCCCGGCGTATGCCTTCCGCGTCATTCGCCTGGATACGGCATTCGGTTTCGGAGACCGCGAGGGCGAACGTTTCGGGCTTCGCCGTGGAAACACGTTCCGTGACAATCGGGAACGGCCCGTCTATAGACACGTCAACACACGCGAAGAACCGATCGAGGTCGTCGTAGGCTGTTTCGAGGACGCCGTCCGTATCCGGAAAGCGCGCGTCAACCCACACGCCTCCCTTGAGACTCACTTCGCCATCCGTCTTCGCTGCGCGCGTCCAGTGCGGATGCCACGTCATCGGCGCGGCCAGAGCGTCCACAAACCCCCAATCGGCCTCGCCGGGACTGAGTGGCGGTTCCTCGGCCGGAGCGGCGAGACAGAAGTTGAGCGACGACAATGCAACGATGCGCATGGATACCTCTTCATACACTTGTCCGAGATTTCCCGTACGGACCCGCCTTCGGAGGCCGCGGGCTCATTACAGCTGGTGTGGGATTCGGACCTGCGATTTCATGTGATCCCGAGTGTATGTTGAGGATACATGAATAGGCCCCGTGCGCCGCAACCGGCGGACCGTGTGGCGCTTGTCCTGTATCCATGGGGTCGACGTGGAGTCCCATATTGGGCCCTTGACCGAACTGGGGATACGCCGCGGACACAGACCAAAGGACTGGGGCTGGGGCACCATGAATGAAGACGAATGGGGGGCCGTCCGGTTGGTCTCCGTCTACGAACGCGAAGCCAAAGAGCCGTGGTATCTGGCCACCAATCTATCCGCCCCCCATCCCGCACAGATCGTACGACTCTACAAGCGTCGTATGTGGATCGAGGCAGCCTTCCGTGACCTGAAGAACAGGAACTGGGGCATGGGCATGGACCTGGCAAGGCTCACCAAAACCGGTCGCCTGGACCGTCATTTCATCATCCTTGCTGTGGCCTACATGCTCCTGTTCGCCTTCGGCGCTGCCGCAGAATCAGCCGGTCTGGCAGACCAACTCAAGGCAAATACCACCTCCGAGCGCGTCTTGTCTCTCGCACGCATCGGCAACTGCTTCCTCCAAACCGCATGAGTCGCAATACCTTACGCAATCGCTCACTTGCTTGACTTACCCACCTGAATCAGAACTGGGGATTGATGAGCTGAAGCTCAACTTGAAGACGATCGAAACGAAGCGATCGATCCTACTCCCAATCTCTTCCTCTCTCGCTTGTTCTCGGCGCCACTGCCGTTTCCTTCGCTATGAGACCTTGACCGTCCCGAATGCCCGGCGTATCCTCCCCGGAAGGCATACTGCCAAGGTCGCGGGCAGAATTATTCGGAGAATTGCGTCCGAGGACAGGAGATCTGTATGAATAAACGGGGATTCAGTCGTCGACAGTTCCTTACCAGTGCCACGTGCGCCAGCGCCGCGCTCGGCGCCTCGCTGGCGAAGCAGTCTGCCGCCTCCGGCTGGGAGATCCGCCCACGCCTTTACTTCACCGCGCAGGACGTGCCCGGACTTCGGCAGCGTTTCGACAACGACGCGATGCTGCGCCAAGCACGGGACACCCTCCTCTCCGATGCAGACAAGGCACTGACAAAGACGTTCGTCGAAGAGTCCTACGCAAAAGGCGGCAGTTCACAGCACGGCAACTACTACGCGGCCGACCGTTCGGCCAGTCAGGCCATCGAAACCTGTGCATTCGCATACGTCATCACCGGTGAGCGCCGCTACGCCTATCATGCGCGCGACGCGTTGCTCCATTTCGCCAAGTACCGGCAATGGACAGGCGACAGCTTCCTTGATCGTGATCCTCCGTGGCGTTCCGCGCTTGAGACGGCCCATTTCACACGCGCGTACGCGCTTGGAATCGATTGGCTGGCCGACGCCCTCAGCGACGAGGAACGCCGGACCGCCTGCGCCGCCTTGGCGCGCTTGGGCGTCGAACCTCTGGCCGGCGATTGGCTCGATCCTGCACGCCGCATCCACGCCCTCGATAGCATGGGCCACAACTGGTGGATGGTCTGCGCGGGCGCCGCGGGCTTGGGGGCCATGACCCTGCTGGGCGAAGACGACCGGGCGGACCAGTGGCTCGCCAGCGTCGTGCATGGCGTGCCCGAGTTCTTCCGCTATCCGGGTAACGTGCTGCAGAACAAGCCCCGAAATTTCGACCGCGCGGGCGGCTTCTACGAAAGCCTGGGCTACACGGACTACACGCTACGCTACTACGCCTATCTCCAAGCTGCTCTCCAGCACCTGTTTCCCGAAGGGTACGCAGGCGAACGGTTCGACGCGCTCGTTCCGGAAATCGCAGGCATGGACCTCTTCATGCTCCATTTCCTCTATCCCCGTAGCAGCGCGGCTGACCACTCTCGACATGACTTCCTCACAGTGGACTTCGGCGATCACGGGCGTACCGGCAAGTTCTCAGGCGCCACGACCTTGTTTCTGGCCAAGGCCACCCGCAACGGCCGGTATCGCTGGTACTTCGACCGCTACTCGCGCAACGTGTCCGGTTTCTACGAGATGCTGTTCTACGACCCGAGTGTCACACCCGAGCCGCCGGATTCGCTGTCGTTGTCGCATGCTCTGCACGACATTGGCTGGGCCAGCATGCGCGACACCTGGGATCGGGACGCGACGCTGTTGGCTGTCAAATGCGGTGACACCTGGAACCACGCCCATGCAGATGCAGGGTCGTTTGTGCTCTATGCAGGCGGCGAACCGCTGTTGATAGACTCAGGCGCTTGTTCATATGGCCGCCCTGAGTACGGCGCCTACTATCAGCAGGCCAAGGCCCACAACACGGTCCTGCTCGACGGACGCGGCCCGGCGCGAGAGGACATCTACCGGGGGGCCAAGTTCCCAGGCAAGGTCCACTCGTTCCTCGATGCGCCCGGTACCCGCTACGTTCTGGCAGACGCCACCGGACCCTTCGCCAACGTCTACAGGCGCTTCCTCCGCCTCTTCCTCTGGCTCGACGACTTCATCGTGATCTATGACGACCTTCTCGCCCACGAGCCAGGCCATTTCGAGTGGTTGTTCCACGGAGAGGCCACGCCCGCATTCAGCGATGGACGACTGACGGTGGAAGGCAGCAAGGCACGCCTGGCCCTTGATGTGTTGTACCCCGCTGCACTCGACGCATCGACGCGCGAAGGCCACGCGCCAAAGGCCCCGGACACGCGCTTGGATTATCTGGCGCTCAGATCCCCTGAGCCCGCCATGGACGCCAAGTTCCTGGGGGTTACGCGTGCCGGACGCGAGTTGCCGGAATTGGCTGTCACGAAACAGGAAGGCGACGAATGGATCGGCGCACAGGTGATAAGCGGAACCTATGAGTGGGATCTGTACTTCAACCTTCGTGCCGACGGCCGCCGCATGCACGTCAATAGTAATTCAACAATGGATCTCCTGGATACGGATGCCTACTGCGTTGCCGTGCGCTCCGGCGATCACAGGCGTGTCCTCGTCATCGGCGCCAGCTACCTTCGGACTGCCGAAGGGGTCGTCGTCATCGACTGTCTGTCGAAGTGCAACGCCGTGCTCGACTACGCACCGGACGGAGAAGCCTGCACACACGCCTACATTCAGGCGCCCGAGGGTTCGCGCGTACGCCTGGGCGCCAGCACCGTCCCAGGCCACGTGCGGTACAACGGGAAACTGCCCAGCGCTCTGGAAGAGGAAGGCGCGTTTGTTGTCGTTAGATGAGCCGGTCAAGCGCGCGAGGACGGCTGCTGTTCGTGAAGACTCCACTTCGTTGCCTGTGAAGACACTGGGTGCTGAGCCGATCACGGGTTTCGTCACGTATCCTCGCCATCCGGAGAGCCGCGTCTTTGTCCGAGCGTTCCCTTGAACATGCTCTTGTGTTGGGGACGCAGGATTGATAGCGTGGTGCCGCATGACGTCAAGAGGGGTTGTCAGAAAGGGTATGAGATGAGGGGCGCTTTCACATATGCGGCAATCGCATTAGTTCTGTGCAGCCTCTGCGCCGGTGCGTCCGAGTTCTACGTCGCCCTGGATGGCGCCGATACAAACGCAGGCATCAAACAAGCCCCCTTCGCGACACTTGCTCGTGCGCGAGATGCCGTGCGTGCCATCAAAGACCAGGGAACGTTGCCGGACGGCGGGGTCACCGTGTGGATACGGGGGGGCACTTATCTCTTCGACACCACACTGTCTCTCGGGGCCGAGGATTCGGGCAGCGAAGGCGCGCCGGTTGTGTACCGAGCGAGCGTGGGAGAAGAGGTCGTATTCGACGGAAGCAACCCCATCGACGCGGCGGCATTCCAGCGTGTGGAGGATGAGGAGACGCTCGAACGGTTGTGCCCCGTAGCACGAGGCCACGTGGTGCGGGTTCCGATCGGCGATGCCGACATGGTCCAGGCCCTTGCCGGCTCCGGTACCCGACTCAGTATCGACGGCAGGATGATGCAGCTTGCGCAGTTTCCGAACGTGGGGTATTGCCACATCGACGAGATTCTCGACCCGGGCGCCGTGTATGCCCATGGCCGAACCCTTGGCGACGTGCCCAAGTACAGCATGGAAGCACCGGTGGGCGGTGTGTTCACAATTGCAGAGGAACCGTCCGGAGATTGGTCGGCGGAGTTCCGTCGCGCACAGAGAGCACGTGTTCGGGGGTACCTCTCCTATGATTGGTACCGGGAAGGACACCGGATTGCGTCCATTCAGGATGGGGCAATCAAACTGCTGGAGTACAGCCGATACGGGGTGTTGGGCAGGGAGAAGATCCCGCGCAGGCTGGTGGTGCTGAATCTGCTCTGCGAGTTGGACCAACCGGGCGAGTGGTACTTCGACGAGGAAGAACGCGTGCTCTTCTTGTGGCCCTTCGAGCCGATGCACGCCGGGACCCGCCTCGGATACTGGTCAGGGCCTGCATTTGCTGTGTTGAACGACGCCTCGCATATCATCATCCGCGACCTCACCGTGCAGTGCACGACAGCCGGCGACGGTATGATCGTTGTCAAGGGCGGGGCAGACAATCTCGTGGCCGGATGCACCCTCCGCAACTCGACGCGCACAGGCGTCGTCCTGAGCGGCGGCACAGGCAACGGCATGGTGGGGTGCGATCTCTACGACCTGGGCAGCCACCTCGTTCTCGCAGGTGGCGACCTCAAGACCTTGACGGCTGCGGGCAATTACGCCCGGAATAACCATCTCACGCAAGTTGAATCACGGGATCTCTATGGCCGCGTGCGCGTTCACGGAGTGGGCAACGCGTTTCAAAACAATCTCCTCCACAATTTCGTCGGCCAGCCCATTACGATCGGCGGCAACGACCATCTCTTCGAACGCAATGAGATCTTCAATGTGGGGATTGAAGAGGGCGACGGTGGAGCGATGTATTCGGGCGCTCAGATGTGGAGCTACGGCAACGTATACCGTCACAATTTTCTGCACCACCTGATGTGCGTGCCCCAAGCCCATCCGCGCGGAGGCATCTATCCGGATGACCTCGACGCGGGCGACACCATTGTGGAGAACGTGTTCTACAAGGCAGCCCACCGCGCCGTACTCCTCAATGGCGGTGCCGCGAATACCGCATCGCATAACATATTCATTCGTGGCCACATCGGCATCTACTGCACCGAGGCATGGGCCCGGGGAATCATCGAAGCCCAGCCCAAGTACGATTCAGGTGAACTGAAACGGGGTGATAAGACCGACCATATCTGGCGTACGGAACAGGTTGTCGGCAAAGAGGGTTGGAACAAGCCCCCCTGGAGCGCCAAGTACCCCCTTTTCAAGAAGGTGATGAGTCAACCGGATCGCCGTTTCTACCCCATCGAATGCACGGTGTCACACAACCTCTTCTGCGAGAACACGCAGAATACGGCGTTCCGTCGTGGATGGCACGATAAGGGTCTGGTGGCCATAGAGGAAATCGACTACGTTGAGGCAGCGAATAACCGGGAGATTCCGTTCACCGCTTTCGTGGATCCCGGGTGCCTCGATTTCCGGTTCAGAGAAGGGGCAAGGCCCGGGGACTTTCCAGAAATCCCCTTCGGAACAATCGGGCTGTACGCAGACGAGTACCGTACGCACGTCCCGGAGAAGGTCGCGTATCGCAGGGCAATTGCCGAGAAGTGGGACGAGCGGAAGAGCTACGACGAAGAGGCCCTGTACGTTCCGAAGACGGTCAACGAGACCGTGTACTTCAACACTGGAAAACTGGTCCTGCAAGCGAAATGAGAACCGGATCGAGACGTGTCCCTCGTGAATAGTAGGCCTTGGCCGTTCGCATGGCCTCACGCCACTCGTAGCGGTGATGGAGTTCTGGCGACTGCGATGTTGCTCCTGCTCCTCACGCATGTGAGGGGGATCGGTTTTCAGCTTGCAGCGCCCCCCCAGCCCCAAGGTTGGCAAGCGGCCCTTGCCCCGTATATAGTGGCGAGAGGTCCAGGCTGCGGAAGGGGTGCGGCAAGGGCTTGTGGTCGACAATGAGGGAACGAAGCGTATGCGAATCGATACAAAACTGAAGGCGGCTGGCCTGAAACGGAAGCTCAACCGGTTCTTCGAACTGGCGGGGCCGAAGATCCACCGTCTTCAGAAGGCCTGGGACCCGGCGAAGGGGTCGCCTGTGTTCACGCAACGCGGGAAGTACACCGCGCGTGGATGGACCGAATGGACCCAGGGATTCCAGTTCGGCTGCCAGATTCTGCAGTTCGACGCGACGGACGAGGACGCGTTTTTCCGGATGGGGCGCGAGAACACGCTGAAGTTCATGGCACCGCACGTCAGCCACATCGGCGTACACGACCATGGGTTCAACAACGTTTCCACCTACGGCAACCTGCGGCGTTTGGCGCTGGAAGGCAAGACCGTGGAGTCTCAAGGGTCGTTGGACTTCTACGAAATGGCGCTGAAAGTGTCGGGCGCGGTCCAAGCGGCGCGTTGGTCTACGTTGAGCGACGGTACCGGCTTCATCCACTCGTTCAACGGACCCCATTCGTTGTTCAGCGACACCATCCGCTCCTGCCGGGCCCTCGTGCTTGCACATCAACTTGGCCACTGCCTCATGGGCGAGAATGACTGCAAGATTTCGCTACTAGGCCGGGCCATCGAGCATGCCGTGAATACCGCCAAATACAATGTCTATTTTGGCAAGGGCCGCGACAGCTACGACGTCCGCGGCCGGGTCGTTCACGAAAGCATATTCAACATGAAGGACGGCAACTACCGGTGTCCCAGCACGCAGCAGGGTTACAGTCCCTTCTCGACCTGGACCCGCGGGTTGGCTTGGGTTATCACGGGATACGCCGAGGAGCTCGAATGCCTCAAGGCGTTGACGGACAGCGACTTGAAACCGTACGGCGGCCGCGCCAAGGTGACGGCCCTCATGCGCGATACCGCCAAGGCGACCGCCGATTTCTACATCGAAAACACGCCGACCGACGGCATCCCCTATTGGGACACGGGCGCGCCGGGACTGGCCCACATGGCGGGCAACCTGAAGCGGCCCTCGAAGCCCGACAACCCCTACGAGCCGGTGGACAGTTCGGCCGCGGCGATCGCGGCCCAGGGCTTGCTGCGACTGGGGCGCGCATTGGGCGCCGCCAAAGCGGGCAAGCGCTACTACCAGGCGGGGCTGACAGCGGCACGGTCGCTGTTCTCCGCGCCCTATCTGTCCGAAGACCCCCGGCACCAGGGGCTGATTCTTCATTCCGTGTACCACCAGCCGAACGGCTGGGACTACGTGCCGAAGGGGAAGAAGGTTCCTCAGGGCGAGTCGTCCATGTGGGGCGACTATCACGCCATGGAGTTGGCCGTGTACATCCAGCGCGAGATCGAAGGTGGCGCCTACCTGACCTTCTTCGACAAGTAGCGCGCGCGGAGGAATCATGAGCGAAAAGAAACCAGCACCGCCCGCGGATCGCAAACCTGGCCGCAAGTTCTTTTTCTGGTTCTACGCGGTCCAGATGGTTCCCGTAGTGGCCATTCCGTCGCTGTGGCCCCGCTACAACCGCGTGTGGGTGCTCATCATCCTGGCCAACACCAGCGTGTTCCTGTTCAACCTGGCCCGGCAAACCGGCCGCGCGGGCGGGCACGACGCGAAAACCAACCGGCTCCTGCTGTTTGTCGCGGCCGGCATGTTCGCGGTCATGTTCCTCTGTTGGCTCGGCGGAATGGCGTTGCAGACGTCGCTCAGTGCGCAGTTGGCGGACTGACGGAGACGCCCCGCATGCCCAAGAAAGTGACAAAGGCCGCCGTCATCGCGCTGATCGCCGGGTACGGCGCTTCGACGATGGCAGGTCCGCTTGCCGGCATGGTGTTTCTGCCCCTGTCCTTCGCGCGCATCTTTCCCCTGGCGTTTCTTGTGTTCTTCCTCGCCGAATGTGGGCAGTACGCCATGTGGCTGCGCAGTGGCGACACGCACGCGCTTGAGCGGCGATGGCTTGGATATGTCATACTTGTCCGGATCGTGCTTGGCGTGGCGCTGTTGGCCATCTTGGCTGTGCGCACGTCGGGCTGAATCTCGGGCGCATTCTTCCGTCCCCTGGACGGACTGCCCATACGGCGGGCAACACCCAGTACTTGAAGAAGGAGTGAGACCGTGAAGACACACGAAATTGGAATCGTGATGAATGGCGTCACCGGGCGCATGGGAACCAACCAGCACCTCATCCGCTCGCTGTTGGCGATCATCGACCAAGGCGGCGTGAAGGTTAGCGACAACGAGACCATCATGCCCAAGCCGTTTCTGGTGGGCCGCAACGAGAACAAGCTGAAGGCCCTGTCCGAGGCCCACGGCGGATTGCCCTATTCGACCGATGTCGACGCCGCCATCAATGACGATGCCATGAGCGTCTACTTCGACGCGCAGACCACCTTGCGGCGGTACGAAGCCGTCAAACAGGCCGTCGCCGCGGGCAAACACGTCTACTGCGAGAAGCCCGTGGCCATGTCGTCGGAAGAGGGCATGGAACTGTGCCGCCTTGCGGACGAAGCGGGCGTCAAACACGGCGTGGTCCAGGACAAGCTCTGGTTGCCGGGACTTCTCCGGCTGAAGTACCTCATCGACAACGATTTCTTCGGGCGAATCCTGTCGGTGCGGGGCGAGTTCGGCTACTGGGTCTTCCCCGGCGAAGACCAGCCTGCCCAGCGTCCTTCGTGGAACTACCGGAAGGCCGACGGCGGCGGCATCATTTACGACATGCTCTGCCACTGGCGCTACGTCATCGACAACCTCTTCGGCAACGTGACGTCGTTGACGTGCCTCGGCGTGAACCACATCCCGAAGCGCTGGGACGAAAACGGGCAACCCTACGATGCGGACGCCGACGACGCGGCGTACGCGACCATCATGACGGACCAGGACATTGTCTGCCACTTCAATTCGTCGTGGTGTACGCGCGTCCGGCGCGACGACCTGCTGACGATTCACGTGGACGGCACGAAAGGCTCCGCGGTCGCCGGACTGCGCGAATGCCGCATCCAGCATCAGGCGTCGACGCCGAAACCCGTGTGGAATCCCGACATCGCCAGTCCCATCGACTACGCCGCGGGGTGGGAGCTCATGCCCACGAACAGCATTTTCGACAACGCCTTCAAGGTGCAATGGGAACTGTTCCTGCGGCATGTCGCCCTCGACGAACCGTTCCGCTGGGGCCTGAAAGAAGGCGCGAAGGGCGTGCAACTCGCCGAGTTGGGATACGAGTCCTGCGAGAAGCGGTGCTGGCTCGACGTGCCGGAACTGTAGACACCCCGTAGAAGGGACGCCGCCCGTGACTTCACGGCAACGCGTACACGCAGCCATCCGCCGGCAAGGCCCGGACCGGGTACCTGTGTTCATGTGGTTTCATCCGGTCACGGCCCGGCGTTTGGCGGCGTGCCTGGAGGTGCCGCCCGGCAAGGTCGGCGAGGCCATGGGCGACGACATCCGCCAGGCGTGGGTGAACAACAACTACGCCATGGAAGGCATCGTCCACGAGCACGACGGCGAAGGGCACACGGACTTCTGGGGCATTCGTTGGGTCAAGGAAGGCGCGTTCAACCAGCCCGTGGGGTTTCCGTTGGCCGACGCCGATGCGGACGCCTTGCAGGCCTACCGCTTCCCGGACGACCACCACGAAGACCTGCTGCGGCAGATGGACCCCGTTGTACGGGAACGCGGCGACTGCTTCATCGGATGCGATGTGTCGCCGTGCGTGTTTGAGATGTACTGGCGGCTTCGCGGCATGGAAGCCGCCATGCTGGACTTGGCGGCACAACCCGACGTGGCCGCCGTCATGTTGGGACGCTGCGCGGACTTCGCCGTGGCCTTGTCGGAAGCGGCCTGTGACCGGTTCGACTTGGACTGGTTGTGGACAGGCGACGACGTGGCCGGCCAGCACGCATTGATCATGGGGTCGGAGTGTTGGCGCGATCTCATCAAACCGCACCTGAAACGCGTCGTGGACGTTGGGAAGGCGCACGGGCTGCCGGTGGCGTACCATTGTTGCGGCGCGCTGCGCCCGATCATTCCCGACCTCATCGAGATCGGTATCGACGTGCTGAACCCGGTACAGTGTACGTGCCCCGGCATGGACCCGTTGGAATTGAAGCGCGAATTCGGCGATGCCCTCACCTTCATGGGGGGCGTCGACAGTGAAGGGCTGCTACCCAACGGGTCGGCCCAAGAGGTGCGCGTCGCTACGGAGCGCCTCATCGAGGGGATGACGGGCGACGGTGGGGGCTACATCCTGGCCGCGTCGCACACGGTACCGCCCGAGACGCCCGACGAGAATATCTTTGCCATGTACGAAGCCGCCGGTATTTCGCGAGAAGAGATTACGGATCGCGCCGCCGCGATTCGAGCGCGCGATGCCGGAACCGAATAGCCCCGAGTTGGAAAGGACACCATCATGACCTCGCCGTTGACCGATTTCTCCCGTCTGTGCATTCACACGTTTACCACCAAGCCCTGGTCGCTTGCGGAAGCCATCGACGGGTACACCAAGGCGGGGGTGCCGGGCATCACGGTCTGGCGGCAGGCGCTTGAGCCCCAGGGCGTGGAAGAATCCGCCAAGATGCTGGCGGATTCGGACCTCAAGGTTGTGAGCGTGGCGCGGGGCGGGTTCTTCCCCGCGGAAACGGGTGCCGGCCGTCAGGAAGCTATTGACGACAACAAACTCGCCATTGACGAAGCGGCCGCTATCGGGGCGCCGTCGTTGGTGCTGGTGTGCGGGGCCGTGCCCGGCATGCCGCTCGCGGAAGCGCGCAAGCAGATCGTAGACGGTATCGTCGCCGTGCTGCCCCATGCCGAGTCGTGTGGCGTGAAACTGTCCATCGAGCCGTTGCACCCCATGTATGCGGACAGCCGGTCGGCCGTCAACACGTTGGGCCAAGCCAACGACATGGTCGAGCAGATCGCGAGTCCCTGGCTCGGCGTGACGGTCGACGTGTATCACCTGTGGTGGGACCCGGACCTCGAACAGGAAATCGCGCGCGCGGGTGATTCGGTGTTGTCGTTCCACGTGTGCGACTGGCGTACGCCGACACGCGATCTGTTGCTGGACCGCGGCCTGATGGGCGAAGGCTGCATCGACATCCGTCAGATTCGCGGTTGGGTGGAGCAGACGGGTTTCGACGGCCCCATCGAGGTGGAGATCTTTTCCGAAGAATACTGGGCCACGGACCAGACCGAATACGTCGAGAAGATCAAGACCGCCTATTTGGCCCACTGCTAGCCGCAGGCAATGCAAGGGAGCAATCGAATGACCGGTCGCCATCGATCACGTGTGTACATCGCAATCGCCGTGCTGACCGTGGCTTGGTGGCCCGGCATCGGTCAGGCGCAGGAGGATACCGAGGGTATGGACGCAATCAACAAACAGCGTAGCGCCTTCTTCACGGACGAGGTCATTGGACGGGCCAAGGCCAACGCGGAGAAGTATCCGTGGGCGGCCGAAGCGCGTGAAGCCGCCGTGGCGAACGCGGCCCCGTGGCTGGAAACGTCGGACGACGCGCTTTGGGACCTCATGTTCGGGCCGAACATCACGCGGTCGTGGATGGTGTGGTCGGACGGGTACTGCCCCGCGTGTAAACGCGAAGTGAAGATGTACAACTGGATCATGGACCCGAGGGCCCATCCGTGGAAGACGAAATGCCCCGAGTGCAGTGCTCTCTTTCCGACCAACGATTTCGAGGCGTTCCATCGGTCCGGCTACGACGATCACGGCGTGTTCCAACCTGACTTGGCCGACCGGTCACTCCTGTTCAACGCCGATCACCCTGACCCCGACGACCCGTTGCACACCTTCGGCGTGGACGATGGCGAGGGGTATGTGGACGAGGAAGGCCATCGCTGGCGGTTCGTCGGCTGCTATCTCATCTACGGGCAGTGGAAGAAGGCCATCTGCGACGGCGTTATCAAACTGAGCGCGGCCTACGCGGCCACGGGCGATTCGCGCTATGCCTACAAGGCCGCATTGATGCTCGACCGCATCGCGGACGTGTTTCCCGGATTCGACTTCCACGAACAAGGCGTGGTGTACGAACACCAAGGCGAGCGCGGGCAGGTGTCGACCTGGCACGACGCGTGCGCCGAGGTGCATCAACTTGTGTTGGCCTATGACCGCATTTTCGAAGGCGCCCGCGACGAAGAGGCCGCGCTCGTGGCGTTCCTCGCGCCCAAGGCCCAGCAGCACAAGCTGGAGAATCCTAAGCAGTCGTGGGACGACATTCAACGCAACATCGAAGTGCGCATCTTTCGAGATACTTTGGTCAACCACAAACGGATTCTGTCCAACTACCCCACAACCGATGTCGCGCTGTTGCTCATCAAGACCGTACTGGACTGGCCCGGCAACCGCGAGGATGTGATGACGCTTCTCAACGGCATTCTCGAGAAGTCTACGGCCGTGGATGGCGTCAGCGGTGAGAAGGGCCTTACGGGCTACGCGTGCATCGCACCGCGGACGGTTGGCTCATTGCTTGCCCAGTTCAACCTGCTCGAACCCGGATTTCTGAAGGCCGTGTACGAACGGCATCCATCTTTGCACGACACGTATCGGTTCCACGCCGACATGTGGTGCATGGGCGACTGGTATCCGCGTTCCGGTGACTGCGGCTCGTTCGGGAGGAAGGAACCCACCTACCGAGGCGCGTCCCTCGGGAAGACGGTGCTCGTCGCCCCGTCCATGTGGACGCTCCTGTGGGACATGTACCAGATCACCGGTGACCCCGTGCTGGCGCAGGTCATCCATTGGGTCAACGGCAAGAAGGTCGAAGGCTTGCCCTACGATCTGTTCGCGGAAGACCCGGAAGCCATCCAACAGGGCGTGCAGTCCGTCATCAACGAAATTGGACCGGTCATCAAGATCGGCAGCGTGAACAAGGAGCAATGGTGTCTGGGCCTGCTTCGCACCGGCGAAGGCGAACATCGGCGTGCGCTGTGGCTTGATTACGACGCGTGGGGCGCTCACGGTCACTCGGACGGGATGAACATCGGGCTCTTCGCCAAGGGCTTGGATCTCATCCCCGATTTCGGCTACCCGCCGGTCGGGTACGGCGGATGGAAATCGCCTCAGGCACGGTGGTACAAGTGCGCGTCCGCCCACAACACCGTCGTCGTAGACGGGAAGGACCAAATAACCGGCACCGGCACGACCTCGCTGTGGGCCGATGGCGACCGGCTTCACGCGGTTCGCGCGGCGGCTCCACAGGTTTACGACATCGAGCGATACGAACGGGCCGTTGCCATGATGGACCTCGACGCCGAAGACTCCTACGTGCTGGATTGCTTCTTCGTCACCGGCGGCGCGGACCACGCCAAGTTCTTCCATTCTTCCTTTGGCGATGTCGAGGTTTCGGGCGTGGACCTTGTTTCAGCCGAGGACTACGGTCACGGGTCGCAGATGCGCAACTTCCGCAGCGACCCGAAACCGGCCCCGGGGTGGACGGTCGACTGGACCATCCGGGACCACTACGACTACCTGCCCGAGGGTCGCGAGGTGCATGTGCGGCACACCGACCTGACGACGGGCGCGGAGGCCTGCCTCGCGGAAGGCTGGATCGACATCGGACCGGCCTACTCCAGCGACCCGCAATGGATTCCGCGCATCATGACCCGACGCCGCGCCGAATCGGGCCGTCTGGTGTCGACCTTCGTCAGCGTCGTCGACCCCTATGAAGGTTCCGAGCCCAACGTTGTCTCGGCCAGGCGGTTGCCGCTCGAGACCATGAACGCGCGCGCCCTGCCCGACACCTTTGTCGGCGTGGAGGTCAAGAGGCGCGATGACATGACCGACGTGTGGTTCGTCCTCGAAGGGCGTGCCCCCGTCGAAATGGTCCAGGCCGACTACGACATCCACGTGTACGGCGATTTCGCGGCAGTGACCTTCTCGCCGAAGCAAGTCGTGCGCATCATGCTCGGCCGGTGCCAGTGGATTCGTATCGGCAACCTGTCGGTCGTGCTCAAGCCGGATGTTGAGTACATCGAATTGACCGTCGAAACCGACGGCGTACATGTGGTGTCCGGCGACCGTGAGGCCGTGGATTACGCGGAGGTGGACCGACAGAGGGTGCCTGTGCTCTAGAGCGTGGTCACCTGCGATATAGGGAGCAACACTGGACCGTTGCGCCTTCTAGAGTGGTCTCCGGGTGAACGAGATCCTTCACTTCGTTCAGGATGACGCGTAGGGCTGGCTGACTACGCGCGGGGAAGGCCCAATACCGTCATGCTGAGCAACGCGAAGCATCTCGCACCCCAGGAGAATCCCGTGCTTCAACAACGCCCCCTGGCATGCCATTCCGAGTGAAGTCGAGGGATCTCTTGCCTCCGCGACTATCGCGCTTCCACGACAGGTCCCTCCCCGTCATGCTGAGCATCGCGAAGCATCTCGCACCCCAGGAGTATGCCCTGCTTCAACGCCACCCTCGCCGACAACAATGCCCCTAATGTAAATAACGTTTGACTGGCCACATATTAGTTGTGATATCTTGACCCCGCGATGTTGGTACGTAGTGGTGTTAGGACATTCATGACGAGCCTTGTACGGTCAGAGACGAATCCCTTCGCGTGTGGTTGGTGGCTTGCGGAACAGCGCCGACGCGGCACTGCACGGCACACGCCCCATCCCGACGCTTGTTCGGGCTTCCTACCTTCTACCGAACCGGACGTTATTCCTACGCCAGAAATGCACGAAAGGATTGGACGATGAACATCTATGTGGGCAACCTGTCGTA
This sequence comes from bacterium, assembly GCA_024231375.1. The sequence goes on from JAAEQP010000916.1 coordinate 18,724, forward strand.
CGACACGAACGAGGAAAGTCTGCGCGCGGCCTTCGCGGCCCACGGTACGGTCGAATCGGCACGTGTCATCGTAGACAGGTACACGAACCAGTCTCGGGGGTTCGGCTTCGTGGAGATGCTCAACGACGGCGAAGCGCAGGCGGCTATCGACGCACTGAACGGACAGGACCTGGACGGGCGCCCGCTCCGCGCGAATGAAGCGCGTCCGCGCGAAGACCGCGGCGGCTCGGGCTCGAGCTACTAGGGCGTCAGTGCGTCGCCGGACAGGCCGACATGGGCCTGCCCCGGCTGGATTGAGGTCTGAGGGGTTTCTCCGGTCGATTGGGGGGAGGCACAGGGGCGTCTATGGGAACGGGGCTTCCCGTGGACCAAGAACCACACATCCTTCTCTCACAGGTGGGGTCTGTCCCGCCGGTTTCACCGGGGTCCGGCCCACCTCCCTTGTGCCGTCGATTCCATTCTGGATATGCCCGCCCGGCGGTGTATCATGGATGCCCACGCTCGGCGGACGTCCGAGGTCCGTCGTTCGACAAGCAGTACTCCGTGACGGCAAGGGGGAGACCATGACGGCAGCGGACGGAAACGGCGCTCAGGCCAAGCCTCGCGTAACGAGTAGCGACATCGTGGCAGGCTTGCGCGCCCTCGGCATCCACGAAGGCGACCGGATGTTCGTCCATTCATCGTTGAGCGCCTTCGGACACGTGGACGGCGGAGCCGAGGCGGTGTGCGACGCGTTGGTGGAGACGGTGGGCCCTGAGGGGACCGTCGCCGTGCCCACCTTCACCTGGGGTAAGAACCACGGCGCTGAATTCGTCGAGTTCGACGTTCGCAACGACCCCACCGAAGACGGCAAGATTCCCGAGACTTTCCGGCAACGTCCTAACGCCATCCGGTCCGACCACGTGTGCCATTCCGTGGCCGCCATCGGCGCGGACGCGGCCCAGGTCATGGGCGACGGCGTGCACCCCTTCGCCTGGGGCAGCAGCATGTACCGGACGTACGAAATGGACTTCTGGTACGTCATGCTCGGTTGCGGATTCGGGTCGTGTACGGCGCTGCACACCGTCGAAGAACTCGCCCAGGCGCCCTACCGCCACTACCGCCATTTCCAAGGGTCCACCGTCATCCGCGCCGACGGAACCCGCGTGCCGTCCCGCGCCGTCGAATTCCTGAAGATTCCACCCTACGACTACGATTTCGCCAAGATGGGGCCCGTCTTCGAGAAACGCGGCATCCTCCGCACCACCACCGTCGGCAACGCCACCATCATCAACGCCAAAGCGCGCGACATCATCGACATCGGCCTGGAACTCATCAAGGCCGACCCGGCCGTGTTCCTCACCGACGCGTCCCGCGAGTATTTCGCCAAACGGGTGGCGCCACCCGAACCACCTGTGGAGGCATGAAGTAACGCCATGGCTGAGGAAGCCGCCCAAACAGCCGCCAAGCCCAAGCCGGGCAAGAAGCATGAGCGGCTTGAGGTTGTGGAGGGGATGAGAACGCTGCAGTTCGCGCTACACCACGACCCTGAACCGCGACTTGCCATGCGTGTCTTCGGCGTTATTCTGGGCCTTGTCTGCGTGACCATGGGTCTGTGCGCATTGGCGACGCGCGCCCACGATTTGCCGACCTCGCGGTTAGTCCCCCGCATCCTGGCCCCGCTTGTAGGGCTAGCGCAACTGCTTTCGATCTTCAGAACGCCTCCCTCTAAGAAGCGTTTCCTTGACTTCGAGCCGAACGTGCTCACCGTGGGTTCGGAGCGGGGGAACAAGAAGAAGGCGACACGCTTCGCGCTTTCGGACATATCGAACCTGCGTTTCGTAGCCAATTGGCATGCCGCAAAGAGGAGGCATCGCGCAACCGAACAGACCCCTCTACCAGCCCTATACCCCTTCGAGGTCGCTCGAAACGCCGGTATCGTGTGCCGCTATCGGCACAAGCCCAAGGCCCTCTTTCTCAACCTCCCGAAGGACACGGCCGAAGAGATGCTGGCTCTCGTGTACAAGCGCTATCCTAAGCTGAAGCCGAAGGAGGACGCGTGATGGCGGCGGAAGGCGAGGTGCTGCAGGGGGTACGGATCGAGATCGTCGAAACACCGCGATCCCTGCGCATGTCATTCAAGACCCACGCCAGCACGGCCGGACCCATCGGGATGCATCTACTCGGACTAGCGGGCGGCATCCTGTTCCTCTTCCTCGGGTCCACCAACATCGCGGAGGACGGATTGTCGAGGGAAGCTTTGTTCCAGATACTGGCAGCGGCCTTCTCGCTGATGGCGCCCGTTGTGGGCATCCTGTGGTACGTGCTTGGCCGGACATCCATTGAGCTCGATGGCTCTACCGTGTGGGTGCGCCGGGAACTGAGCGGGTTCGCCTCAAGCAAGCAGTTTGGATTGCGCCGTCTCAATGCGGTGCGGTACGTGGAAGACTGGGAAGCCGTGAAGCGGTCGGGGAAACGCTCGTTCTGGACCATGGACCTTGCCGCCACCTCCGAGAACAGCCCGGCCCGCCAGGGCATCATCTGTGATTACGACGGTCAGCCCAAGCCCATGGCCCTCGGCGTGCCACGCGACGTGGCGGATGAGGTTCTTGCCGTTATCTATGCGCGTCATTCCGAACTGAAGCCTGTCAAGGAGAACGTCTGATGCCCCCATTACGTCCATCCATGTGGTCCGCGTACTTCGTGGAAGACTCGCCGGAGGAAATGGCGGAACGGTTCGCCGCGCACGGGTGGCGCGAGTCCGAGCTGTCGTCGGAACATGGCGAGACGTTGCTGAAACGCGGCCGGCCCGAGGTGGAAGGTGCGGCGTTCCGACAACGTGCCGCGAATGTAGGCATGGCGTTTCCGCAAGGGCATCTGTGGCTTATGTGCGACGCGGCCGCGCCCGACCAAGGCGGCACCGTGGATGCGTTGAAACAGTGGCTCGACCTGTTCGTGGCCATCGGCGTGGAGGCGGCTGTGCTTCATCCCGGTGGCCGTGGGTTGGCGGAGGCGGGCGCTACGCCGGATGCCATCACGGAAGCGCGTGTCGGTGCGTTGTCGACCTTGGCCGCGCACGTGGACGGCACGCCGCTCACCATCTGTCTGGAGAACGTGGGCAATGCGCCCTTCGCCGACGACCTGAACGCCCTCATCGACGCCGTGGGCAGTGACCACCTGGGCATCTGTCTCGACACGGGCCACCTGAACATGGTGGACGGCGACCAGAGCACGTTCATCGGCGACGCGGGCGACCGGTTGAAGGCGTTGCACATCGCCGACAACGATGGTTCCGCCGACCAGCATCTGTTGCCCTATGGTCACGGCACGGTGGACTGGGACGATGTGGTTGAAGGACTGCGCGCTATCGAATACAAGGGGCTGTTGAATCTTGAAGTGCCAGGCGAACGCCGCGCGCCCCTCCCCGTGTTGATCGCCAAACTCGACTTCGCGCGAACGCTGATCGAAACCATGTTCGCGGACGAAGACTGAGGAACCCGATGTCCTTCACCATCGCCGTTATCTCGGACCTGCACTACGATTCGGCCGAAGCGCCCGAGTTGGCTGAGCGCCAGGGCA